>CAYSUZ010000011.1:0-12478 GCA_964434335.1 uncultured Planctomycetota bacterium
TTCGCCTTCCGATGTGGGCTGGCCGTCATCGGGCGCAACCGGCACTTCGATTTCTTCCTCGACGACGATGTTGAGTCTGGTGCGGAGGGTGTTCAGATACACCTGTACGTGCTCTCCGGTCCAGTACTTGTCCTGGATTTCCTCGAAACATCGCAAACTCTTGTAATATTTTTCGTTCTTGTACAACGCCGAGCCAGCCCACCATAAACGCAGCGGCTTGCTCTCGGCGATAAGTTGTTTAAGTGCGTTTTCTTCAAGCGGCAAATCCGCGCCGAGGATTTCGTCGAGAACTCGCTCGTGACAGATAATGTGTTTGTCGACAACCTCGAAGAAACCGTTTTCCGCCAGCTGAGCAATTTCCTCGTCAATGGCCTGGGCCTGTTCAAGCGTCGCGTTGCAGAGTTTCTTGACCGAAACGATATCGGGTGTTTGGCCAAGCATCCGCAGGGTTTTAAGAGCCTGCAAAATTGTGCGCAGCCCTTCGGGTCGGTCGAGATCGCCCAGCGATTTATATTCATCCTTAAGCGCCTCGAACGAAACCAGCGCCGTAAGCGGCGTGTCGTCGACAAATTCGTTTTGCTTGATATCGGTCTCGCAAGTCTCGATGATCTCGGCGATTTCCTGCGCAGTGAATGTCGGCAATTCGATTTCCTTGAAACCTTCCCAGAGTTCGGGGCGCGAAACGGCCTCGACGTATTTGAGATCGCTTTCGGAATTTTTCCGCACAGTGGCAAAGACAAACAACTGCACCGAAGCCTCGCGGACTACTTCAAGCATTCGCTTGACCACGCCGGTCATGTCGGTGAAGAGATCGAGTTCTTCGAGCAGAAGGATGTACTTATTGCCCGGTATGTACATCTCGCTAAGAATCGGCTCGGTGATTGGTCCGATGGGTCTCAGGAGTGTGAAACTCTTGAATTCGTCATGGCGACTGAGTATCTCGAAAATCACGCGACTCTTACCTACCCCACTTTTGCCCGAAATAACAACCGAAGAACCAGAGTTGAGAACGTCTACAATTTTTTCTTCTTCGGCAGCACGAGTCAGATAATAGGAATCGTACATCGGGATTCCGAGGTGATGCGCTTCGATGTTGGTAACCGGCACAGGCCGGAGGTATTCCTTGAAAAGTTCGGAGCGGACCGCGCCGGGACGACCACCTTTTTTGGAGGTGATGCCGGGGGTGAGTATGCGGAGTTTCTTGGCGGATTTGCGGCGGTATTCGAGTATGAGGTTGATGGACGCAATAACAACGATAACTGACGTAATAGCGATGACGGCAAGAAGGATAGTTTTAGTCAGACCTTGCGCCTCCATCAAAACCGGGGACGAATTTACTGTGGGAAACGACACAGCATTAATTATGGCCGGAACGGACATGGCGCCCTCCTGAATATTGCCGTTTCTTGTCTTGGCGTAGGAAGGTGCGGAAAGGAAAACAGACTCGCGGCACAACTTCTCCGAAAGCGTGCAGATCGCCTCGCTGGCGACCCCTCTCTGCACACACAAATCTGCTGGATTTTAAGCGCAGACACACGACATGTCAAATAGTTTTATGATATTTTCCTAAAAAACCACAATATATGGACGAGATGCCCTCATACGGGATTTTTGGAATCCATCTATCATGCTATCAGGCGCGTTGTGACCCCACAACGCCAAAACACACAAACAATTGCAAATTTGCTCATCGCCCATATCCCGGATGTCTTTTATCCGAAGCCATATAGACTCGTCCACCCCAACGCCGTATACGTAAAGAAAAAGCGGATGGCGTTATCCACCCGCCTCTGCTGTCAAGTCATAGCCTCTCTTTGAGGGTGGTGTTTTTAATAATATTTGCCAACTTTGAGCAAAGCCTTGCCCTGCTCCTTGTCGCTCATCTGAGTCCACTCTTCGTAAGGAATACGAGCCTTGCGCGCGTCATCATGAATATGGAAAAAGTCTCCGTCTCCCGTTTGATATAAATACGGCTCGTTATCGCGGCAGATTTCTTCATACTTCTCCTTGTGCTCTTTTGACAACCCGTATTCGCCCGTCTCGTCATAGACTTCGTAAAGCCAGTAGTGCAAGGCTATATTGATCGGCTCATGGAGAGATATTTCAAGCCCCTTTTCGCAGTATTCTATGACCTTGGTCGTATCTTTGCCGACCTGGTCGCGCGCCTTGATCAGATATATATGCGCTCGGCCTTGCCCATATGGATCATTTATCTTATTATAAAGTTTCATGGTTTTATCCAGATGAAACAGGTGTTTTTCCTCATCACCTACCGCATAATAGTACTCGACCATGTAATGGTTGAGCTCGGGAAGATTGCGGAACTTGCAGGGCCCGTACAGAAATTCCAAATACCACCCTGCCGTTTTATAATCACCACGTTCCATATATTGCTTCACATCAAGCAACATCGGACAATGCCCGGACATCTTATACAGAACCCAAGCCAAAAGCATTAAAAAGGGCTTAAATATTATTCTTAATACTTTTCTCACTGTGGCGTAATGCCCCCTGCTATAATTCTAAAAAGTTGGGCGCCAATAAGCGTTCCCCTCATCCACAAACTGGTTCCAGTAAAAGACGGCTCCTTCATATTCCGGATCGCATGAGGCACCCACGGCTGGCTAACAATCGGGATCGCTTTTTCCTGCGCAATCCTAAGCAATCTGGATTCACGAAGCCACCTGATTACTTCAACACGTTGCGCAGATGAAAGACTTTTCAGAGGCCTCAAAAACTGCCGAGTCGCCGGACTATTTGCCACGGTACGCATAACCTGCCGTGTGCTCTGGAAGCCGGTGGCGGCCTCCTTGGCGGCATAGGCCTTCATCAACATGGCACCCGCCGTATAGATAGAGCCTGCGACGAAACCCGCAACAGCGCCACGCGCGCCCCATCGCCTTCCGCTCTCACCGATGCTTTGAAGCGTGGCGTTAGGATTATAGAAATGTTTCGCTCCGGGGTCAACCAATGCTTCACTCAACATGCCGTAAGTTACCCCGCCGACAAAACCGCCAACCGTGCAAATCGGTATCGCGGCCCCCGCCAACGTCATACTGCTATCGGCAGTAAGCATCGCCGTAGAAGACACCCCCAACAGCGATGCCGTTCCCATCATAGCCGCACCCATCGCGGCTTTGACTTTTTGGGTGTTTTATGGTATAATGCCGCCCAATTGTGGGGAAACCACGTTTTTTCATTTCGTCCAACATTATCAGAAGCAGCCGTATTGCGCGGCATTTTTCTTTGAGTCGGGATTTTTGTGACGAGGCAACAGGTGAATCTCAAAGTCTATAACACCATAACGCGAAAAAAAGAAGTCTTCCAGCCACTCGAAAATAACACTGTCAAAATATATAACTGTGGCCCTACCGTCTACACCTACGCACACATCGGCAACTTCCGAACATTCATCTTCGACGATACACTGCGTCGCGTGCTTGAGTTCCTCGGCTATCGCGTCCGCCAGATTATGAACATCACCGATGTCGGCCACATGACCACCGACGACGACATCGACGCGGGCGAAGGCAAAGACAAACTGCAAGAACAGGCACAGAAAGAAAACAAAGACCCGCTCCAGATCGCGCGTTTTTACGAAGAGGCTTTTCTCGAAGACTTCGACCGGCTTGGGCTGCTTCGGCCTGAGGCATTCCCGCGCGCATCCGAACACATCGCCGAGATGATTGAATTCGTCGAACAACTCCTCGCTAAAGGCGTGGCCTATCAAATCGACGAAGAAGTATTCTTCGACCTCGGCCAGTTCCCCGCCTACGGCCAGCTCTCCGGCAACACGCTCGCCGAGCTGCGCGCCGGACATCGCGTCGAAGTCGACAAGCGCAAGAAATCGCCGTTTGATTTTTATCTCTGGAAAAGCGACCCCAAGCATCTGATGCAGTGGCCTAGCCCGTGGAACCAACACGGCTTCCCCGGCTGGCATCTTGAGTGTTCGGTCATGAGCATGAAGTATCTCGGCGAGACGCTCGATATCCACACCGGCGGCGAGGACAACATCTTCCCGCACCATGAGGACGAAATCGCGCAATCCGAGGCATTGACCGGCAAGCCCTTCTCGCGCTACTGGATGCACGTACGACACCTGCTGGTCAACAACGAAAAGATGTCGAAATCCAAGGGGAATTTCTACACGGTACGCGACCTGATAGACAAGGGCTGGCGGGGCAACGAGATTCGCTATTCGCTGATATCGGGGCACTACCGGCAGAACCTGAACTTCACCGAGCAGGCCCTCGAAGACGCACGCAAGGCATTGCGACGCGTGACGGACTTTATCGCATCGATGCAGGCCAAAAACGGCCCCGGCACAGAGAGCCGAGTCGCGCAGGCGCTGGAAAAATCCGAAACAGAATTCCGCGCTGCAATCTGCGACGACATCAACATCGCCGGAGCGCTTGGCGCGATGTTCAATCTAGTGCGTGAGATAAACCGCCTCGGCGAAGACGTGTCAAAAGACGAAGCCGCAAGCGTCATCGCGGCACTGCACAACTTCGACCGCATCTTCAACGTGCTGCCCGAAGAGGAACAAGGCATAGACGCCGAGATCGAAGCGCTTATCGAGGAACGCACCGCCGCACGCAAGGGCAAAGACTTCAAACGCAGCGATGAAATTCGTGACCAACTCGCAAAGATGGGCATCGAACTCGAAGACAAAGCAGGCGGCACGAGGTGGAAGCGAATTTGACGCTCCCGCGTCGTCATGTGGCGATGCGAGCGATACCTCTTACGTATTGAGGTAGGGATATGGAGCAGAATAAAAACAATCGACGCAAAACAACGCGCCGACTCAAAGCAGAACAAGGCGTAAACGTTCTGGCGCAATTCACGCACACCATAGACAAAATGGACGTACCCTCGCTAACGGAATTGATGATCCAAACCGTCCATCAAGAATTCGGCGTCGAAAGTTTGAGGCTGTTTTTGCACGACGGGCGGCAGATGAAACAATACGCAGCGCTGGGTGGCGGAAAAAAAATCGATTGCATCAAGACATCATCCGCTGCGCGAAAGGTTTTGGGCGCAACCCGCGGCCCAATCACACGGACCGAACTCAACAAGGATTCTGCGTTGCGCGAAATCGCCGCAGCCTTTAAGGAATACTCCCCCTCACTAATCTTTCCACTCGTTCACCGCGACGATCTTATCGGGATGTGCGTGCTGGGCGCGCCCGGCTCTCGCGGGCCGCTCTCGGTCGACGAACGCAACCTGTTAACAGCGATGGGGAAACACGCCAGCCTCGCTATCGGCTCGCTGCAAAGCCAGAAAAAAGCGCGCGACGCGACACGGATGCTTAAAAAAGCCACCATGGAAAAACAGGCCTACGATGAGCATAAGGAAGACTTCGTGCGGATAACCTGTCACGAATTCAACACGCCACTTACTATTATCACCCTCACCGCCAACATGCTGCTCAGCGGCGACGAAGGCGAACTCACAAAAGGACAACGAGAACTCGTAGATCACATTGTTCAAAACAGCGCGCGCCTTTCGGAGATCAATAGCGATCTGCTCTATCTGGCGCAGCGCGGGCTTGTGGGTAGGGACAGCAGGAAATTGTGTTTCTTTGAAGAAATTTTCATGCATGTGATGGAGCGTGTCGGTATTCTTTTCGGCAAGCGCCCGGAACTGGAAGCGCACATCGAAATCGAAGAAGGCATGCCGCCGTTTCTCGCAACGCCCCACGACCTCTCACGCGCGCTTGTAAACGTGATCCACAACGCAATACGATTCACACCCGACGAAAAGGGGCGGATAGAAATAAACGCATTTTGCGAAAAAGATATGATCGTCTGCCGCGTCAGCGACAACGGAATCGGGATTGAGAAAAAATATCACGAAACTGTCTTTGAGCCATTCGTGGAGTTGATCGACAAACTCAAGCGTTCGTCCAGCCCATCGCGTTTTCGCTCATCGGGACTGGGGCTGGGGTTGAGTATAGCGCGTGACATCGTAGAAAAACATGGCGGCGAGATTTCGCTATCTAGCGAGGGCAACGGCAAGGGAACCACGGTTCAGATATCACTGCCCACTGCAAAGTAATCGTCAATTGGAAATCCGATGGCCTTTTTCAAAAGAGATAGAATTCCAAGCCTCGTTGAATTCAGCAAACGCGGCTTCCCGCTCGTTATGAAAAGCGGTAACGTGGAAGGTAAAGGATTTGTTCTTGTCTTTCTGATAAAAGGCGCGCACCATCGTAACCATCTTCACATTTGAATCCTGCGGCGTATGGTTCCAGGTTAGCTCAAAATACGTGCCCACCTTATCAGAGTTTGGTGTGGATTCCTTCTCAATCTCGTATCCACGCATCGCACGAGGCTCTTGCCCGTACTGCGCGCCCATTTCGTTTAGCGTCATAAATATCCCCGTCTCAAGAACAACCTTTGCATCGAGTCGTTTGTTGACAAAGACAATTTCGTTGCCAGTCTTCGGGCCTTCAATTTTCCAGTCGGAAGAAAAAGTCATCTTCAAACCAGTAGCCTCATTATAGAAATTGAGCATCTCTTTGGGTGCAGTTTTAGAATTTTCGACAGGAGGCAAAACAAACAAAACCCCGAGCGCCGACCCGAGTACTATCACCGCGACAACAGCCATAATGCCGGCTTTATTGTAGAGCGCTGGCCATTCCACGGCCAGCAGTTCTATTGCAGGTTCTTCATGTGCCGCGGCAGGTTTGGACTCTGGTTGAAGGGTGATTTTTTTTGCGGCAGGAACCTTAGTAGCCAACTCACGGGGAATGCGCATCGTTAAGCCACACTTGGCGCACGTTCCCAGTCGCCCGGCCATGTCGGTGCTCACCTGCAGCGTTGCACCACACTTGCACATTACTTTTATTGTGTCCATAAGGTCTCCCGCAATCAAAATTTGATTCTAATAGAATCATCGTTCTCTGTCAACGCCGAGACAACACCACATTTTTGCATATTTTTAGCGATTTTTCGTTGACAATTTGACGCATTACTGATAGAGTTCCCCGCTATTACAAACTCTCAGCAGGTGATTTATGCATTTTACGAAAACAACGTTAGCAACTAAAGAAAACGCTCAACACGACTGGTACATCGTCGATGCCGAAGGCAAGCGTGTAGGCCGTATGGCCACAAAGGTCGCAACCGCATTGATGGGCAAGAACAAGCCCACGTATACCCCGCACATTGATACAGGCGACTTCGTAATCATAATCAACGCCGCAAAGATTACGGCTACCGGCAACAAGCTCGACCAAAAAGAATATGCCCGCTACACTGGCTATACCGGCGGTCGCAAGACGGAAACCATGCGCCATTTGCTTGAGCGCAAGCCAACCGAAGTTGTTAGGCTGGCTGTCAAACGTATGCTGCCCAAGACCAAACTCGGCAGGCAGATGTTCAAAAAACTCAAAGTATACGCCGGGGCTGAGCACGAACACTTCGCGCAGATGCCCAAGGTGATGGAAACCTAACCGGAGAATTCCTTGGCTGATAAGAACATTCAACACGGAACAGGTCGCCGCAAAACTGCGGTGGCAAGAGTCCGAATCAAGCCCGGCAAGGGCGAGATCATAATCAACAAACGCCCAATGGACGTATTCTTCCCACGCGATAGGGATCGCGGTGTCATTATGCAGCCGCTGAAACTTACCGAAACAACCGAAGCATACGATATCATTGCACAGGTCAACGGTGGAGGCATCGCCGGACAGGCTGGCGCAGTCAGACTGGGTATCTCCAGAGCGCTGCTAAAAGTAGACACCGCGCTAGAGAAAAAATTGCGCGACAACAATATGCTTACCCGCGATAGCCGCAGGAAAGAACGCAAGAAACCGGGCCAGCCCGGCGCGAGGAAGAGTTTCCAGTTCTCGAAGCGTTAAGATGCTTACGAGACCTTGTGTCTCGCAAAACACAACGGCAAAAAACAAGCCGGACTCGTTTATTCGGGTCCGGCTTTTATTATTGGTGTGTTGCTACTACTCTTTCATGAATTTCTTGTCAGGCTTGATAGTCATCACCGGGCAGGCGGCGTGCCGCACTACCTTTTCGGCGACGCTGCCGATGAGAATATTCTGGAAACCCGTCCGGCCGTGAGTCGCCATGATTATCAGATCTGCGCCAACATCTTTGGAAGTTCGGATAATCTCATTGAACGGATGCCCCAGCGAGACCAGGCATTCCACATCAAGCCCCTTGATGCCCTCAACCATCTTTGCAAGACCTTGCATAATCTCTTCAAGCCTTTCGGGATCCGGCCGCTCTGGAATCGGTGACTCATCTATCCTGGGGAGACCCTGATATTCGCAAACGTACAACAAGTACAGTTTGCTTTTGTGTTCGACTGCAAAACTCGTAACATAGTCCAGCACCGATCGCGAGCAATCCGAAAAATCGGTCGGATACAGCACTTTTTCTGCCTTGAACATGCTTGTCCTCCATTCAAAAACGACAACATCGATTGAACCAAATAAACACAAGAACGCAAATAAAGTCAAGGACAATCGTGACAAATCGAATCTCACCCCACGAAATCGCGCTCTCATATTGACATTGCGGGTTAGTCTAATTATAATGCGCACCTAAATCAAGCCTGGATAGCTCAATCGGCAGAGCGCAGCTTTCGTAAAGCTGAGGTTGCGGGTTCGACTCCCGCTCTAGGCTCGCAAAAAAAAGGCGCTCGTACAGAGCGCCTTTGTTGTTATAAAGCAGATCAATTGCTCAACATACATCATTCCCAGCCAACTGGTGTTCGTTAGCAAGCGGCAAAGTAAAAACGAAAGAAACACCCTCACCGCCGGTATCCTCAGCCTCGACACAACCATCGTGTCGTTTCATGACTATCTTTGCCATAGGCAGCCCCAGCCCCATGCCGCCAACCTCGCGCGTCAGAAAATTCCCATCCTGGTGGAACTGTGCAAAGAGCGCAGGCTTGTCGCTTTCCAAAATCGGCTTGCCATCGTTCCTAACATAGAAAAGCGCCCTGTCTCCCTCGCGCCGAGTCTCGACCGTTATAGTTAATTTTTCGGCAGAGGCGTTAAATTTCACAGCATTGTCGATGACATTCATCACAGCCTTTTCGATCATGCTGACATCGATATTAGTAGGCAGTTCGCCTTCGCACGGATGAAAGGCTTTGGTAACTTTTGGCTGCGTCACACTGCTACAAGCGATATCAAGTATGTGCGCGAGCTGCGCGTTGAGATCGATCACTTGGAACTGAAATTGGTAACGCGGTGATTGCAAATCAGCCGCCAGCAACAGGCTCTCCACGACACCGCCCATTGATCTGGCCGCCTCAATAGTCAGGCCAATAAATTCGCCAGCGTCCTCTGGGAGTTCTCCGCCATAGATGCTCGTAACGGTTTCAAGATTGCCGATAATGCTAGTGAGAGGTGTGCGAAGTTCGTGCGAAATCAGAGCGAGAAACTCCTCGTGCATGCGATTGACTCCGCGCAACGCAACTACTTCATTTTGCATTCGCTGAACGCGCACGGCTTTTTTGAGTATGAGTGGGACTTGGTTGATATCGTGAATGGGCTTGGTCATGAAATCAGCTGCGCCGGCTTTGAGTGTGTCTACCGCAGCATCGAGGGTCGCATAACCAGTCATGATTACCACTACAACATTCGGCGCTATCTCTTTGGCCCGCTTCATCAATTCCAGCCCGCCGACGTTGGGCATCATTAGATCGCTGAAAATGACATCAAACTCTTCTTCGCGCAGAATATCAAGGGCGCAGCTTCCGTCCTCGGCTGTCTTGACGTAGTTGCCATCGTCTTCGAGGATTTCGCGCATTAGCTCGCGAATAACTTCCTCATCGTCAACGACCAAAACTCGTAGGTTGTCCAGCATCGCTATTCCAATCCAAAAGGCTCGCCAAAGTATATCAGCGATTCTCGTACCATTCCCGCCAAACTTCTTTGACGGAGGCGCGATCGCTTATGCGCACGTTGCGTCGGTAAAAAAACGATCTGCCTGTTATCCGTTCAAGCGCTTCCTCAGCGGTAACGCTTAGCAGAATGGACTGATTGTCCAGGAGATTTACGAGATGTTGGATTGAGTTCGCGTCACGCTCCAACGCGATTCGATTTATGATGACCAGTTTATCCCTCAACTTATCCGTATATCTGTAAACATCTTGCGCCCTTTCTTCATTAATATCTGTTATCGTCGCAATATTAACGATTTCTTTAGGCTTTCCCCGGTACGTTCTCCACCAACCCAGCCACGCGTCATGCGACTGCTCGTCACCCTCAACCCAGCCATCGCCGCGAGGAAAAGATCGCCCGACAAGTTTGACCAGAGCTTTGCCTGCGTAATGCCTCAACCCCTCTGGCTGCTCGCCAAGCGCGGCAATAAGATGTGGCACCGCCCGCCAGTCGCCCGACTCCCTCAAACCGCGAGCTGCATCAGCCCGATGGCGTACGGTCTCGCCACGATTTTGCATAACCGCAACAAGCCTCTCGAATCGCTCCACTCCAGCAACACGCTCCCACCAGCCGCGCCACTCGTTGACAACCTTGGCGCGCTCTTCACGCGGCCCCAGTGGGTCGTATTCGAAATAATAAAACGTGATCTCTCGCAGATACCTGTCGGCTATCCTCCGGACCGCCTCGGATTCATCCATCAGTGCGGCAATATACAGCGGCACAGCTGCCTCGGCCTCGCGTCGGAGATTTTTCGCCGCCTGCAATCTGTCGCCTGCGGACGTGCTGCGCAGCATTGCGCTCCACGCCTCAAAATCGCTCTTCTTCGCTGTGGCGTTCAAATGCCCCCGCCAGAACTCGACTATCTGCTCGCGTTCTTCGGGCTCAAAATCGGCGTGCGCAGCGGTCAACTGCTCAAGAGCGCGGTTGTAGAAATCGAATCTTTTGGCATCAGCATCTTTGAGCGCAGAAAAAATAACTTCCTTATCTTTGCGATCACAAAGCGATGCTATCGAACGCGAAATCTCCTCCCATATTTTCAGTTCCGCGCCCTCGCCCGCCGCGATAAGCATCGGCAGGGCTTCGGTATCACGAAAAGATCGCGCCGCCTTTGCCGCAGCAATCACGACCGAAGAATTTTCATCGGCCAGAGACTTGGCAACAAGACTTGCGCCCTCTTTGGCGCGCAGTCGAACAAGTGCCCTGATCTGTGCAATCTTATCGCCGCGACCCGAGGCCAAGTCATCAATGAGCCAGGCTCTCGGATCGCGGTCTCTATAATTATCGAACCACACGCGCCACATAGCGCATAGGCGTTCGGCTTCTAAATCGGGAATCTCGGGGAAATTTGGCTCGCCGTCATCGAGGATTTTGCGAATGCCCTCGGAAAAAGTAACGAGCGATTTTTCGGACGAATTTTCAACAATTTCGTGCGAGGTGACGTATTCGAGCGCGCCCAACATTAGCGCACGACACTCGCAGCCATCGCGCTCGGCTTCGTCGATGAGAAACTCCGCAGCGCGCCAGTCGGCAAGTTCTGGTAATGCGCGTTGCGCAACCTCACGGACACGCATATCGTTGTGCGAGCACAGAGCAATCAGCCAGATGTTGCCCGTCGGACCGATGCGGTATTTCAAATCGCGCAGGCCACCAATAGCCGCGATGACAACTTCGCGCGATGGATCGGAAAGCGCGCGGATGAGGTACGGCTGCGAGCGGAGACTGTTGAAGGCGATCAGTCCGAGTACGGCTTTGAGGCGAACGGCGGAGTCGGAATCGGTGAACTTGGCCACGAAACCAGAGAATTGCTGTTCCTCTTGCGCAGTGAGCGAACGCGTATCGAGATCTCGTCGCCCGCTGTCAAACTGCGACGAAGCCCAGAATCCTGCGCCAATAACCAGCGCAACTGCGGCCATGACTCTCTTCACAAGCCCCCCCTCATTTATATGGCTGTTTATTTGAAATGCGCTTTACACTTTATATTTTACAACATATCGAAGGATTCGACAAGTGCTTTGCGATATTTGTCTGAAATAGTCTTGACTAATCAGGCATGATTTTTATGATGGGTGTTGCCTTACAAACCCAAAACAATGGAGCGAGCCGATGCATTACACCAAAAAACAATACAGGATTATGCAGCATATCGCGCAGTACATCGACCGCAACGGCATACCGCCCACACTTCAGGAAATCGGCGATTATTTTCGGGTTTCGAAGGTTACGATTTTCGAACACCTCACCCTGCTCGAAAAGAAAGGCGCAATCCGTCGCAAAAAAGGCCTTTCGCGGGCGCTGGAAATTATCGATACAGACTTTTTGCCCCAGTCGCCAACTTGCCTGCCGCTAGTAGGCAATATAGCTGCAGGCGCTCCCATTGAGGCAATAGAGGATCCGGATTTAATCGAAATCGGCGACATGATACCGCGCGACAAAACGTGTTACATGCTGCGAGTCAAGGGCGAGTCGATGATTGATGAGCACATCGCCAACGGCGACTACGTGATTGTAGAAAAACGCGATTCCGCCGATGACGGCGAAATAGTCGTGGCGATCATCAACGAAAAT
>CAYSUZ010000012.1:0-11851 GCA_964434335.1 uncultured Planctomycetota bacterium
AGGCATCACACCCAGGGCTTTGAGTGCGCGTACGCCACCGATGCCAAGAACCATCTCTTGTTTAATACGCATCTCGATATCGCCGCCGTATAACTCCGCAGTGATACCGCGGTCGAGCAGCGCGTTCTGATCAATATTGGTGTCTAACATGTAAACCGGATTGCGCCCCACCTGCATACGCCATATCTGGGCGTGTACTTGGCGGCCGGGGAAGTCCACCGAAATCCTCATTGGCGAACCGTCTTCGTTGCGCATCATCGTTACGGACATATTGTAGAAATCGTTTACAGGATACGATTCTTGTTGCCAGCCATCTACGTTGAGGTACTGATGAAAGTAGCCCTTCTGGTAAAGCAGCCCCACTCCCACCAGCGGCAGCCCCAGTTCGCTGGAAGATTTAATATGATCGCCAGCCAGCACACCCAACCCACCTGAATAAATCGGCATGCAGTCGCTTACGCCGAATTCGGCGGAAAAATACGCGATGCAAAGGTCGGGATTGACCCCACCCAGACGGCTGTACCAGTTCGAAGTACCGTATACGTGCTCGTGCAATTCTTTCCAGCAACGGTCGAGCTGCGCAACGAATCCGTCATCCAGCGCCAGCTTTTCCAAGCGTTCCTGCCCCACCAGCCCCAGCATTAAAGCAGGATTATGGCCGGTACCCTCCCAGAGATCAGGGTCTATACGATGAAAGAGGCTGATAGTATCGGGATGCCACGTCCAAAACAGGTTGTAGGCAATTTCCTTCAACCGTTTGAGGTCTTCGGGCAATGTAGGCTCAATGGTAAATGTCTGAATGGGTTTCATAATACTCTCGCTCCCGTTACACAAATAAGAAAGCAGTTAGCTGCTGTTCGATAACAATGATGATTAGACTGATGCATAATAAACGGATTGATATTTTGGAACTATTGAATCGACTTTTGGGTTTTTTTTCTTTAGTCGCTATTGTGCCCGAACCAAAATATCTGAAACTACTTAGGGAGTATAAGCAATGATTGTTTACGGGGTTTTAGGGGGCTGTGAAATGCTAGTTAAGGGTGTTGTTGGTTGGACGTCTTGAATGCGACGATTTCTTCACAATTTATCACATAAAAACCATCCCGCGTCGTTACGAAATTGCCAGCCTTCATGTTGAGCGATTTCCATTTAAGAATTTCTGTCAGTTTCCTCGTAGCGCGGTCAAATTTGTATAAACCATCCCGCGTCGGAAAGTACAGCGCGTCAGAAGTCAGCGCAGGTCGGCCCAGCGGGTATTTAAATTTCCCAGCCTCGCCTTCATGGATTGGCTTGCCATCGGCGGCGTTTAAGACGATAATTTTTCGCGCAATCACAAACAAACGGCCCTTATCCAGACCCGCAATATAGCAAAGACGGGGCATCGGCCTCTTCCAGATTACCTTGCCGGTCTCCACGTCCAGGCACAAAATCTTCGTCGAGTATTTCGGCGCAACTATCACATGATCGCCGTCAACTATCGGAGGATTATAACACCAGCCGCGCTCCGATGCAGAATGCCACGACCCGAGGTTTATGTACGCCAGATCAACATGATATTTTGCCAGCCATTTCTGGCGACCCGTCCGCAAATCCACCGCAACAACTGCATTCGCAAGCGAATCGATAATGGCGGTATGCCCTGAAACCGCAATAACATCAGCCCGTGCCGCATTTTGCCATTTGACTCGGCGCTGTATTCCAAACACAAGCGGGCAGCGCCATTTGCGTTTGCCGGTATGCACGTCAAAACACCACAGAAAATACTCGTCCTGCCCGGCCATCGGCCTGATGGTTTCTACGTAAACATCATTGCCACGCAGCATAACTGTGCTGCAAATTCGCTCGGCATTTTCGCGATATGGCTGTTCAAACGCACGCCACAAAAACTTCCCCGTGCGAAGGTCAATCGCATGAAGCGCACCGGCGTTAAACATCATCCTGCCCCTGGCATTTACGGTGTAAAACGCAACGGTATACGCCACCGAATCACGAATCGCACAAGCGTCGACACTCGCGGGAGAGCGAATACCTTGTCGGCGATTGTAGAAAGGATACGGATCGTAAATGAAATCTTCCTTGCCGGTTTTTTCGTTCAACGACATTACCGAGTAGCCGTTGCCAACCAACAGATTGCCGCCATAAGGCACTGCAAAGGGGCCAATGAACAAAGGCATATAATGCGTATGATCACCGTACCACACGTTTGGCATGCTTCTGGGATCGAAAACCATTTTGCGCCGCCACGCAATCGAAACAGGGTCTCCAGGCGGGCTGGCCTGCATACGGCCTCGGGTATTGTCGCCACCGAGAGTCGCATAAGATTCCGGCGACTCCTTGAGTACAGGTTTTAGCGCAATACGCTGGCGATTCAAGTGCTCCTGGAGCTGCACGTCTTTGCCCTGCACAACCACATTGCGCGCAGCCAAAGATTTATCAACAGCAACTATACCGGCGATGCGTTCAAAATTTTGCCCGTCACCAAGCAGACTGAAAACATCCGCCATCCGCGCCAAAAGCGAGGCGTACTCGCTTTTTTCGGAGTATGTATTTGGTGGCCACTTGATCCATGCCTCAAGCACCGCCTCATATTCCGCCCAGGCCTTTTCAAGATCGCCGTGCTCAAAGGCAAGTTCGGCCACAAGCCGCAAAGCCTCCAGACCGGATCGAGTAAAACAATAGCGCTGCGCGACACCCTCCAGCAACACAGTTTTTTTGCAACGAAGTGCGTAGGCCAGCGCTCTTTGTGCCAAAAATTCGAACTTAGCACGGTAGGCGGCCAGCGTCGTGGCATCCATCTCTAGCAATTTCGCGCGGCAATAATCGATGACCAACTCGTAACGCTCCATCCACGGATCAGCCTGCTGCGCCGAGGGACACATGTAATACGGATCGTCTATCAAGGCGGTCTCAAGGGATTTTTGATACAGATCCATCGCGGCAAGCATCTGTCCGTCAGCAGCCAAAGCATCGGCCTGAGAAATCTGGTAATTGAGCTGATTATTTCCGTTGACGATAGCGGTATTTACGAAAACAAACTCGTCATCAGCCCCACGCAAAAGCGGAGCGTCCAATAACTGGACGGCTAGCAAGAGCGCCGCAAAGAAGATTGTTTTTCGTATCATAATGCCTTTTTCGTCCAAAGTGTCGTGGCACAACTTATACGTCACCCAGACAAAGCGGTTTGACCCGTCAGATAACGACGGTGTGGCAACGGTGTGCGTGGCAGTCGATATTGACCGCAATCGGTAAGGAAGCGATATGCGCAGGCGCAATATCGATGTGAACCGCCAGCGCCGTTACGTCTCCGCCCATACCCATCGGGCCGATTCCTGTGGCGTTGACTTCCTGCAAAATCCTGCGCTCCAAAGCCGCAACATCCTCTCGGACGGCGGGCGTTCCGGCGGGATGACGCAAAAGCGCGCGTTTGGCCAACAACGCGACCTCCTCAAAATTTCCGCCCAAGCCTATTCCCAGCGTTACCGGCGGGCAAGTTGCGCCGCCCGCATCTTTGAGCGTCTGGACAACGAACTCCACGATACCGTCCTCACCGTCCGCAGGCCGCAGCATCGCTAGTTTGCTGACATTCTCGCAGCCGCCGCCTTTGGCCATGAACGAAACGGTAATTTTGTCGCCGGATACGATTCTGGCGTGAATCACCGCGGGCGTGTTGTCGCCGGTGTTGGCTCCGGTCAAAGGATCACGCATGGATTTGCGAAGCTGGCCCTTGTCGTAGGCTTCGGCTACTGCGGAATTAATCACCTTCTCAAGATCGCCGCCAATTAACGCGACATCCTGGCCGAGGTCGATAAAAACAACCGCCGTGCCGGTATCCTGACAACTGGGCAAGCCTGTCGTTTCAGCCTCAGCTACGTTTTCGACAATGCGCTCGAGTATCTGCCGGCTCAACGGCGAAGTCTCGCGTGAGATCGCCGCACGCAGCATCTCCGCATGGCCCTCGCTCAACGAGCGATTCACATCGAGCGCCGCATCTCGTACCGCCTCGGCGATTATCTGCACATCAACAGTTCGCAATTCAAACTCCATTACTCCAGTTCACGTTTAAGCGCGGAAACCGCGCATTTCAGAGCCTCATCCAATTTCGAAGCATCCTTGCCGCCAGCCTGTGCCATGTCCGGGCGCCCGCCACCGCTGCCATCGACGATAGCGGCAATTTCTTTTATCAACGCACCGGCCTTGAGACCTTTTTCAACAAGGTCTTTGCTCAGCGCAATCAGCAGGTTGGCCTTGCCGCCTTCATCCGAGCCAAGCACAACCGCCACCGATTTGGCCTTTGAGCGCAACGCATCGTTGATCTCGCGCAGAGTGTTCATCGACGCGCCAAGGATCTTGCGACAAACAATTTTCGCGCCACCGATCTCGCCCGCCTCGGCCAGAAACTTTTCGATGTCCGCACCGTCACTCGCAGACTTTTTCGCGCCGCCTTTTTTAAGTTCGCGGATTTCCTTTTGCATCGCTTCGACGCGCTCGACCAGTTTTTCGGGCTGGGTCTTAAGCGTGCGGCAAAGCGTCTCGTTTACGCGACGGAATCCACTGAGATGCTCAAAAGCGTAACGTCCCGTAACGGCTTCGATGCGCCGGATGCCGCTGGCGACCGAGGACTCGCGCAGGATTTCAAACAGGCCAATCTCGCCGGTGCGCGCTACGTGTGTGCCGCCGCAGAGTTCGGAGCTAAAACCACCGACATCAACAACGCGCACACGCTCGCCGTATTTCTCGCCGAACAGCGCGATCACGCCCTCGGCCTTTGCCTCGTCGAGCGACTTTTCAGTAATGGTAAGCACCACGTCGGCGAGGATTTTCTCGTTGACTATCGCCTCGACTTGCGCGATTTCTTCGGGCGTCATGGCGGCCTTGTGGGTGAAATCGAAGCGCAGTCGCTCGGCCTCGACCAGCGAGCCGGACTGCTCGGCACCCTTCCCCAAAACCTTGCGCAGCGCGTGGTGAAGCAAATGCGTGGCTGTGTGATTTCGCTGGATATCGGCACGGGTGGGATCAATCGTCGGAATAATCTTGTCACCAACTTTGACAACGCCCTTTTCGACGACGCTGTGATGAATGTAATATCCTTCCGAGGCATACGTGCCGATCACGCTAACGAGCATTGCGCCATCGGGCGATGCGAGTTTGCCGCTGTCGCCGGTCTGGCCGCCTGCGGTCGCATAGAAAGGCGTGCGGTCGAGGAAGATTTCGACTTCGCCCTCGCCCGACCACTCTGCGGCCAATGCGCCTGCGGGCGAGATGATGCCGATGACCTCGGCGGTCAGCTGCTCTTCGGAATCCAGCGATTCAGCCCAATCGACGAAGACTGTCGGCGGATGTTTTTCCATAATTTCATGAATCGGCCCGCTGGTGAAAACCTCGCCGGTGAACTTGCTGGTGTTGCGCGAAGTAGTGCGGGCAATTTCGAGATGAGAGTCGAATTCTTCACGGTCAAATTTCAAATTGTGTCGCTCAACGATTTCTTCGGTCACATCAACCGGAAATCCGTGAGTATCGTGTAGCCTGAAGGCAATACTACCGGGAAATGAATCGCGGCCTTCGGCCTTTACGCGCTGAATCGCAGCCTCTACCGCACCCCAACCACGGTCGAGAATTACGGCAAATTTCTTTTCGTCTTCCTTCAAAACGTGCGCGATGTTTTCGGCGCGTTGAGTAAGCTGCGGATAGGGCTTGGCAAGCGTCTGCGCGATAACCGGCACAAGTCTATAAAGAAACGCATCGTCTTCGACACCGAGCGCACGACCATCAAGATAAGCGCGGCGCAGAAGTTTGCGCAGTACCGAGCCGCAGTCGTCGGCAGAGTCGGGGATGACGTTTTCGGCTATTAACATGCAAAGCGCGCGGACATGATCGGCGATGCGCCGATAGCGCCAGCCTTTTTCGCTTTTGAAACTGTATTTTGTGCCGGAAATCTTTTCGACTTCGCGGATGATCGGCAGAATGAGTTCGGTTTCGTAGTTCGAGTGTACGCCGTTGACAACGGCGAGGATGCGCTCGAAGCCCGCGCCTGTGTCGATGTTTTTCTGGTCGAGCGGCACAAGGTTGCCCGCGCCCTGCCGGGTGTAGGTCTGGAAAACGAGATTCCATATCTCGGAATATCGCCCGCAGCAACACGAGGGATTGCAGTCGGGATTGTCGCAGGCGAACACACCCTCGCCCCAGTCGTAGAATATCTCGCTGCACGTGCCGCATAGCCCGTCGGGGCCTTTTGACGGCGCGTTGGCTGGCCAGAAGTTGTCCTTCTCGCCAAAGCGATAAATCCGATCTTCGGGCAGACCGACTTCGTCGCGCCAGATCGCGCAGGCATCATCGTCGTCAACGTAAACCGACGCGCACAGTCGTTCCGGCGCAAGATTCAGCCAATTCTTGTGCGTCACAAATTCCCACGCCCAGGCGATAGCATCCTTCTTGAAATAATCGCCGAAGGAAAAGTTACCCAGCATCTCGAAAAACGTGTGGTGGTACGGCGTCTTGCCGACGTTGTCGATATCGCCGGTGCGCAGGCACGGCTGACAGGTTACGGCGCGTTTGAGTGCGCGGCCCTTGCCGAGAAATTCATTTTTGAACTGGTTCATCCCCGCGCCGGTGAACAACAGCGTGGGGTCGTTGCGCGGGACGAGCATATCGGGCTTTTCGAACTTGTGGCCTTTGCCCTCGAAAAACTCGATAAATTTGTCGCGCAGTTGGTCCGGTGTCATAGTCATTTTCGTCGTTTCGTCAGTTATCGGTTTCGGTTTGTTTCTTCAACGATTCGATACGCGATCGCTCGAACAGGCCGAGTTTGCCTTGCGGTAGTTGAGTGTCCGGCTGGTTAAAAAACGCCGTCGCTACCGGCAGATCGCTGTCCTCGGGATAAAACATCAGTAGTTGTCGGAGACAAAAATTTGCGTCAACAAACATTTCGTAACGCTCATCGCCTTGCAGTTTCCCGGCTTCGCGCGTAAGCATCACGCCAAGAGTAAGCCATTCGAGGGCGTCGATGATTTGGGAAGCGCGAACGATTTCGCCGTACTTGGTCATGTCGCCATAGAAGGCGCTGATGTCGAATTTGAACTCCCCGGAGGCTTTGCAGTCGGCACAGCACACGACAAGCACGTCCATAGGAGTCTCGCCTTCGCTGAGCATTTGCCGTTCGACGGCAAAGGATCCGCCGCAATCGCAGCGCTGCAAAGACACGAAGGCGTATTCCTCTTCGACGCAGTTCACAGGAAGAAGCCCGCTTTTTTCGTTCGATATCACAATCGTCACCACTCTCGAAATACATCGCACAGCCGCATGAACGTTTTTCTCGCGCTCCTGCGGCTTGCGTTTGCATTTTTTTTGTACGTTATGCCTCGGCTTTTTCCGCCTCTGCCGCTTGGACAGATTCGGTTATCTCGGCCATTATTGCAGGATTATCCTTGAGGAAGAATCGCGCTTTTTCGCGGCCCTGACCGATGTGTTCGCCATTGTACGAGAGCCACGCACCGGATTTTTTGATTATATCGTATTTCGACGCCAGGTCGATAATATTTGTCTCATTGGATATGCCGCTGTCGAAATAAATATCGAACTCGGCCTGACGGAACGGCGGGGCTACTTTGTTTTTGACGACTTTGACACGGCAGTGATTGCCCAGAACTGTGCCGTCGGCTTCTTTGATGCCGCCGATGCGTCGGATGTCGAGGCGGACGGAGGAGTAGAATTTGAGCGCCTTGCCGCCGGGCGTGGTTTCGGGATTGCCAAACATAACGCCTATTTTCATGCGCAGCTGGTTGATGAATACGACGCAGGTGCGGGTCTTGCTGATGATGGAGGTAAGTTTGCGCATGGCGCGGCTCATCAGGCGAGCCTGAAGGCCGACCTGCTGGTCGCCCATCGCGCCTTCGATTTCGGCCTTGGGCACGAGCGCGGCAACGGAGTCTATGACGATGATGTCCACGGCATTGGAACGCACGAGCATCTCGGCGATGTCAAGCGCCTGCTCGCCGCAATCGGGTTGAGAGATGAGCAGATCGTCGAGATTTACACCGAGCTTTTTGGCATACGACGGATCAAGCGCGTGCTCGGCGTCGATGAAGGCCGCTATGCCGCCGGTGCTCTGGGCGCTGGCAACGGCGTGCAGACACAGAGTAGTTTTGCCGGAACCTTCGGGGCCGTAAATTTCGATAACGCGTCCGCGCGGCAGACCTTTGCCGCCAAGCGCAACATCAAGCGAATACGCGCCTGTGGAAATGCCATCGACCACGCGTTCCTGGCTGTTGCCCAGGCGCATGATCGCACCATTGCCGAATTCCTTCTCTATCTGTGCAAGCGCCATGTTCAGAGCATCGGTTTTGTTCTTGCCGGGATCGGTAATTGTTTTTTGACTGGTGTCGGATTTTTTCTTGGCCATTATCGACTCCTCGTATGGTTCTGAGTTAGAAGTTTATGTCAGGTTGTTCAAAATGATCTACCAACTGGCGGCCACGATCTGGGCCTTGAGTACAAAAATCAAAATGATTATCACCAAGCCCGCCATAACCAACGCAACCAACTTTTCGTTATTTTCGCCTTTGAGTATGAGCACCGAAAGACCGCTTGCCACGGCAACCAGGCCAATTATGCCCAGCACGAACCAGATAAACAATCCCGATACCATCAGGAGGAAGCCGACGACAAAGCAGATGCGCCCCATCTGGGGCGTTATCCTCGTCATCAGCGCCGCAAGCATTTCGCCAATGGGCGGATGATCGCCAATAATGGGTCTGTCGTCGAGCGCAGACGCGACGGCTTCGGGCGATGAAACGGCGGGCACGTCCAGCGCATCACTGCAACCGGGACAGCGAGCCTTTTTACCCGCGAACGAATCGGGCACTGATAAACGCTTCGAGCATTTCGGACAGTTAAACTGAATAGGCATTTTTTCTCTCCTGAAACGAACCCACCGAAATCAGAGCAACTGCCAGCGGCCAAGCGGCGCGTAACAGGGGCCGCCGGGCATAAGCTCACTCATCATCACCACTATCGAGGATGCGCTTTGCATCCCGAAACGCATGCCACGATTTTTGCGAATTATCTCGATCAGCTCGTCGGTGTTTCTTGGGCCACGGACACGGCCAATCGTCAAGTGCGGGACAAATTTTTTGCGATCCTGTTTCTGGGCGTAATCCCGCAGCGCAAGGCTGATCTCGGCCTGAAGTTTTTCGAGCGAGCCACGATGCTCCTGCACCCCGCAACACAATACCCTCGGCATGCCTTCGGCGGGAAATGAGCCTATGCCTTCGATGCTAAAGCGAAAATCCTTGGTCGAGAGCGCAATCTTCTCCACCGCCGCGCAAACATCTGCAATCCGCCGTTCGTGCACTTCGCCGAGAAATTTCAGTGTCAGATGAATGTTCTCTTCGTCGACCCAGCGCACATTTGCCCCGGCCTCCGAGAGCATACCGTATAGCAGTGACATATTTCGCCGAACTTTTTCACATATTTCGATACATACAAATGTTCGCATATTAGTCCAACCTCATCATCTCGACGAATTCGCAGCAGCGCGATTCGATATCGTCTAAATTTACCTTTTTTAGCCGCTCCAGGCTGAAGTCTTCGACATTGAAGGAGGCAGTGATGCTGCCATAGAGCAAAGCGCGCTTCATGTTGTCGAACGAGAGGTCGCCGGTACGCGCCAGATGGCCCATCATGCCGCCGCCAAAGGTGTCGCCCGCACCGGTCGGGTCGAAAACGTGCTCCAACGGATAGGCGGGAATCGCGAAGACGTGCTCGCCGGTGAGCAGCAATGCTCCGTGCTCGCCCTTCTTAATGACCACGTGTTTTGGCCCCATTTGCTGAATGCGCCGCCCCGCCGCAACGAGCGTCGTGCAGGCGGCATCGGTCAGCATCCGCGCTTCATCTTCGTTTAAGACTATGCCATCAACTTTTGCGAGGAGCTCGACCAAGCCTGCTCGCTGGGTTTCGATCCACAACCCCATCGTGTCGCAAAAGGCGAGTTTTTTATGTGGCATTTGGTTGAGCACGTGCATCTGAAGCGAAGGCTGGGCGTTGGCAAGAAAGATGTATTCGCTATCGCGAAATTTTTCGGGCACAGTTGGGTTGTACTCGCCAAGGACGTTCTGGTCGACCTGCAACGTCTCGCGGTGATCCATGTTTTCGTGATATTTGCCGTGCCAGAAGAAGGTCTTGCCGGGCATTTTTTCGATACCGGCGGTGTCCACACCCTGATTGACGAAAACGTCGATAGCGGCCTGCGGAAAATCATCGCCGACCGGCCCCATCAGGCGCGTTTCGGTAAAAAACGCGGACGCATATGAAAGATATGACGCCGAGCCTCCCAGCACACGCTCGGCGCTGCCGTGCGGAGTATCAATTGAATCGAACGCGATCGATCCGACTACGAGTAATGACATAACCGCCCCTTAAATAATGTTCAATGCGTTTTTGATACGTTTGATGGCGCGCTCGCGGCCCATAAGCGCAACCGTTTCGTAGATGCCCGGGCTGACAGCATCGCCTGTGACGGCTATGCGCAGCGGCTGGGCAACTTTGCCGAAGCCGACTTCGTGTTTGGCGGCGACTTCGCGCAAAACACGCTCGACTGATTCTTCGTCAAACTTCTCCAAAGCTTCCATCGCTTTTAGCGTTTCGGCGAGTATCTCTTTGGCGCCTTCTTTGCGCAGATGCTTGTTGAGGGCTTTCTCGGCGTATTCGATTTCGTCGTCGAGGAAGTATTTGGCCTTTTCGCAGAACTCGTCGAGCAGCGTGATGTTGTCTTGATATAGCGCCACAACATCAACCAGCCATTTGCGGTCAAATTTTGCGGCGTCGTAGCCTGCCGCCATCATAAACGGCTGGAGCAGTTCGAGCAGTTCTTCGGGCGTATAGGAGCGGATGTATTTGCCGTTCATCCAGACAAGTTTTTCGCCATTCATCTGCGAGTTGTTCTTTACGACGCGCTCCAGGGTAAAGAGTTTGATGATCTCGGCAACGTCAATAATCTCGGAGTCGTCGCCGGGCGACCAGCCAATGAGCATAAGGAAGTTGACCAGCGTTTGCGGCAAATAGCCCGCCTTCTTAAAGTCTTCGATGCTGGAATAAATGTGATACTGGCTGTAGTCGCGGCGTTTTGAAAGTTTTTTGCCGTCGGGTCCCATAAGCAGCGGGAAGTGCGCCCATTGCGGCGGCTCCCAGCCAAGAGTGCGATAGACAGCCATCTGTTTGGGGACGTTGGAGAAGTGCTCCATACCACGGATTACGTGGCTGATGCGCATATCATGGTCGTCGATAACGACTGCGAAGTTGTACGTGGGCCACCCATCGGATTTGCGAATCACCAGATCGTCGAGCAGGTTCATCTCCCAGCCGCTGTCGCCGAGGATGATGTCGGTGTATTCCATGCGGCCTTCGGGCATGCGCAGGCGCACGCACTCGCCCTTTTCGGGGTCGTTGTCTACGTAGGCTTTGTCCTGTTTGATCAGGTCGTCGACGACTTCGTTGTAGCGGTCGAGTCGCTGCGACTGGTAATACGGGCCTTCGTCGAAATCGATGCCCATCCAGCCTAGGCCTTCGATGATGCTCTCCAGCGCGCCTTCGATGTTGCGTTTGACGTCGGTGTCTTCGATGCGCAGGATCATCTTGCCTCCGCAGTGACGGGCGAAAATCCAGTTGTACATTGCGGCACGGGCTACGCCGATGTGACAGATGCCGGTCGGTGAAGATGCGATTCTTACGCGTACTTCGGTCATATTCTCATCCTTATTATTATATGGTTGTCTTGGGTTGGGAGAAAATATCACACTCCCCCCTTCTGGTCAAGTAGCACGGCGGATTGTGCGGCGAAATCCGCAGCACGTACAAG
>CAYSUZ010000013.1:0-11629 GCA_964434335.1 uncultured Planctomycetota bacterium
CGGGACGACAGCGCCAGCAAGAAACTCGCCGAAACAAGACGCAAGATTGCGGTAATGCAGACCTCGATTCGCCACAAGGTCGAGACAATCATGCAGTCCAAAAACATCCGCCAGCATCTTCAGCAGGACGGCTACTCCATTCGTAATGGCCGCTGTGTGCTATTGGTGCGGATCGAACACAAATACAAAATCCGCGGCATCGTCCACGACATCAGCCAGACCGGCTCCACTGCCTTTATCGAGCCGGAGGTGCTGGTCGAGATGGGCAACGATCTCAGCGACCTGATATTCGAGGGAGACAGCGAGGTCGCGCGAATACTTTGGGACCTCACTTTCAAAATATTAAACCGCGAGTCCGACATCCGCATTAACATCGAACTGCTGGCGTGGGTCGATTTCACGTACGCCAAAGCGCTGTTCAGCGAGCAATATCGGATGAACGCGCCGCAGATCAACGAGCACGGGCATCTAAAACTGCGCAAGGCGAGACACCCCCTGCTAATCAGCCACGTACATAAAGCGTGCGGCGATCTCGACGAGGCTTTCCGAAAAGTCGAGCCGCTTTCCATACACGTCGGCGACACATTCGATCTGCTAATCGTAACCGGCCCCAACACCGGCGGCAAAACGGTGGCGCTAAAGGCCGTGGGATTGATCACGGCAATGGCACTGACGGGCATGCACATCCCAGCCGCCGCAGGCAGCGAGGTGGCGGTATTTCACGATATTTTCGCCGACATCGGCGATGAGCAGAGCATCGAACAAAGCCTGAGCACATTCTCGGCACACATGTCCAACATCGTGCGAATACTCGCCGAAACTAACGAGCACTCGCTGGTACTGCTCGACGAACTCGGCTCCGGCACCGATCCCGACGAGGGCGCGGCACTGAGCATATCGATACTGGACAGCTTTTACCGACGCAAGGTCAAGACCATTGTTACCACACACCTTGGGCGACTGAAAAGCTACGCCTATTCACACGCGCGCGCCGAAAACGCGTCGATGGAATTCGACCTCAAGACACTTGGGCCTACTTATAAAATGACGATCGGTCTGCCGGGCACAAGCCACGCGATAACGATCGCAGGTCGGCTGGGCATGACGCAGGATATTGTCGACGAGGCGCGGAGCCTTATTTCAAAGACCGACACATCCACCACAGAAATAATCAACGAAATTCAGAACGCACGCATGGAATTGGAGTGCAATCGCGAAAAAGTCGATCAGCTGCGAGAAGAGTTGGAGACAATGCACGACGACGCCTCGAAAAAGACAGCGGACCTGATCGCGCGACACGAAATGCTCACAACCGAAGCGCAACACGAAATAGACGCGGCGATACGCAACGTACGGCAGAAAATTGCGCCGTCCCTCAAGATGCTAAACAACGCGCCACAGCAGTTTCGCCAAAAAGCGCTGGAGATCGAACGCTTGGTCGAGGAAACGCTCAACACGCTGCCGCTGGCACAAAAACGCCTGAACTACATTCACGGTCTGAAAAAAGGCGAATACATCAACGTGCCGCGGCTCAAGCGCCGCTGCCGGATAAAACGCGTAAACAAAAAGCTCCACTGCGTAGTAGTGCTGCTCGGCGATCTGGAGATTGAAGTGGATTTCGAAGACATAACCTGGACGGGCCAGGAATAAAAATAGATGACTCACATGCAACCGAGGAAACTTTCATGAACGACAAAACAAATGCACCAAAACTATCGAAACGCGCGGTCGAAATGCCCGCCAGCCCGATACGCCGCCTGATTCCGTACGCGCTCGAAGCCAAAAAGCGCGGCACGAAGGTCTATCATCTCAACATCGGCCAACCCGATGTCCCGACACCGGAGCCATTTTTCGAAGCGCTGCAAAAATTCCCGCATAAAGTAGTCGAGTATCAGCTCTCGCAGGGCAGCCTAGAATACATCTCGGCGTTAGCCGGATATTATCAGCGCTGCGGCTACGACGTTAACGCCAGCGATATACTGGTAACCACCGGCGGCAGCGAGGCAATCGTTTTCGCAATGCAGGCGATCGCGGGGGCGGGCGACGAGATTATCGTCTTCGAGCCGTTCTACACCAACTATCTAGGCTACGCGATGATGTCGGGTGTCAAACTTGTGCCAGTTACCTCGTCAGCGGAGACGGGTTTTCACCTGCCGACGCGCGAGGAGATCGAAGCCAAAATTACGCCGCGCACACGTGCTATCATGGTTTGCTCGCCCAACAATCCCACGGGCACGGTGCTGCGCCGCGAAGAAATGCAGACGCTGGCCGATATCGTAACGGAGAAAAACCTGTTCCTGATCTCCGACGAAGTCTACCGCGAATTCGTCTACGAAGGCGAACACACCGGCGCGCTGGACATGCCCGAAATCGCGCAGCGCTCGGTCGTTCTCGACAGCATCTCCAAACGCTACTCCGCGTGCGGCGCGAGGATCGGCTGTCTGGTGACAAAAAACGAGGAGCTGATGAGCGCGTTTCTGCGCTTTGGCCAGGCGCGGCTTTGCTCGCCGTCGGTTGATCAGTTCGCCGCAACAGCGCTAACAAGTCTGGGCGAGGAATACTTCGCAGAGGTCCGCGAGGAATACCGCGCACGACGCGACGTCGTCATGGATGCGCTCAATGCTGCCGACGGATTTTTCTGCCGCAGACCCAACGGCGCATTCTATGTCATGGCACGGCTGCCGATTGACAGCTCCGAAAAATTCGCCAAATACATGCTCACCGATTTCAACCTAGAGGGCGAAACGACGATGGTCGCGCCCGGCGATGGTTTTTACGCCACTCCCGGCAAAGGGCTCGACGAGATACGCATCGCGTGCGTTCTCAACACCAAAGACCTCAAGCGTGCCATGCACGTTTTAATAGAGGGCGTTAAGGAATATCAAAAAACTATGTAACGGTATTTAGCCGGTAATAATTAAGGATTATTTTCAAGGAGAAGAGATATGCCAGCAGGCGGAATGGATCTTGCGGTTATGGTTTTGCTGCTGATGGGACTGATGTCAAGCGGCCAGGACTGTGGACAGGACGGGTTTGCGTATGACGCAATTCTAAAGGCCAACGACATGACGCTTAGCGTTGAGTCGATGACGGAGGTGCTGATCGGGCCAAGCGAAGAAAGAGTCAGCAAACTGATCGCGAAACTTGGCAGCGATGATTTTGCCACGCGCGAGGCTGCCTACAAAGCAGTAATAAACTTGGGGCCGAGCGCAATACCGCAGCTCAAAGCAATAATCAACTCGACCCAAGACCTTGAAGTGCGCATGCGCTGCGAGCAAGCCATCAAGGAGATGGCAATTTACAAAGGCCGCTACTTGCAGTTAAAATGCGCGGCCCTGGCAGGCCTGGCCAAGCTGAACGCAAAGGAAAAAACCGAACTCGTTGCCAAATATCTTGATGACGATAGCGACATAGTCCGCACCGAAGCAGCACGGGCTCTGGCAAAATTCGGCAGCAAAAAAGCGCACGCAATTCTGGCGAAACACGTCAAGGCAGCGGTAGAAACGGGCAAGGCCAAAACACCGGAAATCCTTACCGCCTATCTCCCCCACGCTTCGAAAAAAGAACTGGCAAAAATTTGCACCTTGCTAGGTACTTCTTCCCACACAATCGATATCTGCTTGCTCAAGGCTTACGCCGAGCGAATGAAGCTGGAGGATTTGGTGGGGATAGTGCGCAAATATGTGGCAATCACGAACAGCACCCCGCCGAAATTTATCCGCGATTTCCTGATTGACGTCTACAGCCTGAAAAACGATCCGCGCTATAATTGGCTGGCGCTTGACGAGACCTTTCCGTGGAAAAAATTCTGCAAAACAGGCGGCACGTTGCGCAAAATCGACGATACCCAACTGGCAACTATTCGCAAAAATTTCGCCGCAGGACTCGCCGGCAACGACCGCGTCTTCATGATGCAAGAATGCCTGCGGGCGGTACCCGGAGGCGCGCTTTTCGTCGCGGGCGCGGATGTTGCACAACTGCACAAGCTGGGTGTCATGCAGGACCTGACCGCGCACATCGGCGCTGACCCCGTGCTGAACCTGCTTCTCCAAAAAACCCTCACACACTGCGGCCCCTTCCATACCGATGCCGCCGTATTCTATTTCGATCCGAAAGACCTCAAGGGGCGTTACGCAACCGGAGGCTTTATCCTACACGGAAAATACAACTCCGCCATGCAAACCGAGGCCTTCGCCGCCATGATGGGAGAGCAATGGAAAAAGTGTGTCCATAACGGCACGACCTATCTGCGAAAAACTCGCAATTCTTACGGTTCGGAATGCGGCGGCATCTGCTTCTACGGCGACCGCTACATTCTCGTCGGCCTCGACTCCAGGTATGCGGCGACAATGGAAACCATGCTCGACCGCCTCAACAGCCAGATGCCATCAATTCTAACCAACAAAGACGCTATGAACATGCTCAACCAGCAGACCCTCTCGTCAGGCGCATGGGCCATAGTCCAACCGGGTTCCATCGGGCGTGCCCTGCTTCTTAAGAATACGAGCAGATATCAAGGGGTGGACAAAGCGAATCCTAACATGGAGTACATGGCGCAGTTGGCTTTGTTCTCCATCAAAAGTTGCGTCGCCACCGTCAACATCCAGGAAGACACCCTTTCGCTCAAACTTATAGCAAGATACGCTGATGCCGAATCGGCAAAACGCATACACGGCTATCTCGGCAAACTCTGCGCAGCCGGGATACAGGGCCTTGATATGGGAATGGGCCACGTCGATCAGGAAGCGCTGCCCGCTATCGCAATGGTTCAGGACTTCCTCAAAAAAGCCAAATTCAAACAAAACGGCAGCACTATTGAAGCCAAGGCAGAGATGAACATGGTCTTCATACGCGAAATAAACCGTGTGCTTTATCTGCCGATGTTTTCCGCCTCAATGGCCAAAGAACTTCGCAAGGTATTCAACGAAGAACAGCGCCTCAAGGCTGAAAAACGTGCCCTCGAAGCCTACATCAAGCATTACTCCAAGCCTGTCGAGAAGCTCAAAGAACAGGAGCAGGCCCTTGACAAAGAAGAGCAAAAACTCAACGCCGAGCCTGATTCCCCTGAAAAGAAAACGCGGCTCGATGACATCAAAATCGAAAAACAACATCTTGAAGCAGGGCAAAAAGCAATAAACAAGGATATCGACAAGACCAGAAGTAAAATCGACGGGATCGACAACAATCTCAAAAACCTCGCCGAGCCGGGAGATGCCCCCAATGAAAACGAGAAAAAGGATCCAAGCGATGAATTCGAAGACTTTGACGACAAGGACAGCGAAAGCTCTACAAAAGAAAAGAAAGCAGAGGTGGAGACGATTGTGCGCCCCGCCCCTGCGCAGCCTCAGCTAAAAAACTCGTCGGAAGGGATAAAGGAAGCCAGAAAAGTAATGAAAGCACAATCGAAAGTGCTTGAGCTAGAGCTGGGAACATCCCTGGAAAAGCTGTTTGAGGACAGAGATGAAAAAGTGCTTGTTATGAGCAACGGCATGGAGTTTTTCAAGGACGAAAAATCGGCACGGAAAAAGTACCCCGATCTCGATAAAATGCACAAAATCACAACCAAAAACGGCTTCATCATCTACATCCAAGTAAGCGAAGACACCGAATCCAAAGAAGCGCCATCCAAAGAAACTCCGTCCAAAACCCCGGACGTTAAACCCGCGCCTGCCAAGCCGGAAGGATAGGATCGATAGCACGTATCAAAAAAAGAGCCTCGTTTTTGCGAGGCTCTTTTTGTTTGTGTATGCGGATTATTTTTCGGCGTCTTTTTTGACGGTCGCTAAGCGAAGTTCGGCAAGCTGCGCGGCGGCGATCTCGGAAGGCGCACCGGTCAACAGGCACTGCGCGGTAGTCGTCTTGGGGAAGGCGATGACGTCGCGGATACGATCCACGCCCAGAAGCAACGCCACAAATCGGTCGAACCCGAAGGCGATGCCGCCATGTGGAGGCGCGCCAAATCGCAGGGCGTCGATGAGAAAACCGAATTTTTCGCGGGCCTCGCTATCGCCGATGCCCAGCGCGCGGAAGACGCGCTCCTGAACGTCGGGGCGGCTAATGCGGATGCTGCCGCCGCCGACTTCCACACCGTTGACAACAAGGTCGTAGGCGTTGGAATAAACTTTGGCCGGATCGGTTTCGAGACAGTCAATCGTCTCTGCGGTCGGCGATGTAAACGGATGATGCCGTGCGGCGAAACTACCATCCTCGTTGGCCTCGAACATCGGGAAATCCGTAACCCAACACACCGAAAAACCGTCGGGGATCATTTCCATCATTCGCGCCATGTGCAAACGCACGCGCCCGGCAGCAGCACATGCGGTTTCGTATTTGTCGGCCACGGCCAGGATGAGATCACCCTCGGCAGCGGCGCAGCGCGCGATGAGTTCGGCCTGCAAATCGGCGCCGAAGAATTTCGCGGTCGGCGATTTCAGCGACAGCATATCATCGATCTTCTCGACCTTTAGCCAGACCAGGCCCTTTGCGCCGTAGTCCTGCGCGATTTTTGTAACATTGTCGATCTGCTTGCGCGAAAGCACGGCCGCGCCGGGAACGCAAATCGCTTTTATCGCGCCGCCGCTCTCGGCTACGGATGTGAAGACCTTGAATTCAGTCTTCGCGCCGATGTCGGTAATATCGACCAGTGTCATGTCGAAGCGCGTGTCGGGCGCGTCGAGGCCGTATTTGTCGATGGCATCATCAAAGGGAATGCGCGTGATTTTTTCGGGGAGTTCCACATCGCTCAGCGTCTTGAAGAGATGCCGCATGAGGTCTTCGTTGGCTGCGATCACGTCTTCGACGTCGACAAACGACATCTCGATGTCGAGCTGGGTAAATTCGGGCTGGCGGTCGGCGCGAATGTCTTCGTCGCGGAAGCATCGCACGATCTGGAAATATTTTTCGAAGCCCGCGACCATGAGCAGTTGCTTGAAAATCTGGGGCGACTGCGGCAGCGCGAAGAAACGCCCGGGAAAATTGCGGCTGGGCACGACATAGTCGCGCGCGCCTTCGGGCGTGCTTTTAATGAGAACCGGCGTTTCGACTTCGATGAAGTCCTCCTCGCTGAGGTAGGCGCGAGTGGCCTGATAAGCGCGATGGCGGAAGATGATATTGTTGCGCAGGGCATCGCGGCGCAGATCGAGATAGCGATATTTCATGCGCAGGTCTTCGGCGGCGTCAAGGTCGTCGATGATCTCGAACGGCGGCGTCTCGGAGGGGCCGAGGATTTCGATCTCGCGGGCGAGGATTTCGATCTCGCCGGTTACGCGGTCGGGGTTGAGATTTTCGGCAGGCCGAGGCCGGACAATGCCGCGTATACTGACGACGGACTGCGGTTTGATCTCGCAGGCCGCGTCGTAGAGGGCGCGGTCTTCTTCGGGGCTGAAGAATATCTGCGTGATGCCGTAGCGGTCTTTGAGGTCGATGAAGAGCATGCCGCCGTGGTCGCGGCGATTTTCGACCCAGCCCGAGAGAACGATTTCGCTGTCGATGTCGGCAGCGCGCAGAGCGCCACAGTTTTGGGTGCGTTTGAGTTTCATGTTTTTGTCCCGATTAGAGTGAGTTTAGCGCAGGACTCTAACAAAAAAACCTCTGGAATTAAACAAATTTCCCATTCTCAGTCAGTCCCGTCAATTTTAATATTGCTCCAATTCTAACCAGCATCACTTAAGAAGATTATTTTTTTCTTGCGTTTGGGCGTGAAAATTTGTATGCTCTGCGACCTTTGGCCGCTTTATTGGCAAGTAGATTAATATTAAGCCGTCGTCGCAGGAGGTTTTTGTGAAGGTTAAAATCAGAAAGAGTTCCACCAAGAAAAGCCGTATGACCGGCTTTCTTAAGCGTAGCCGCACCAAAGCAGGACGCAACATCCTGAAGCGTCGTCGCAGAAAAGGACGTTCGCTTACGCCGAGGTAGTTTGCGGCAACCAACATTGCATTTAGAAGCGGGACACCCATACGGATGCCCCGCTTTTGTTGTCTTTCCGGCTTTGCGAACGTGTCTGCCAAAAACCCGTGATTAGAACATAAACGGTATCGGGCGCTTTGCGGCTTTCTTCTTGGCAACTTTCTTCTTCGCCGGTTTCTTCTTGGCCACCTTTTTCTTTGCTACTTTTTTCTTGGCAACCTTCTTCTTCGCTACTTTCTTCTTGGCCACCGTCTTCTTTGCTACTTTCTTCTTGGCGACCTTCTTCTTCGCTACTTTTTTCTTAGCGACTTGTTTCTTCGCCACTCTCTTCTTAGTGACTTTCTTCTTCGCTACTTTTTTCTTGGCTACCTTCTTTTTAGCGACTTTTTTTACAGCTCTCTTGGTCGTTTTCTTTTTAGGTGTTTTTTTCTTGACCTTTGCCATGCACATCACCCCCTCTCAGCAAGTGTGCGGCTAATGTGAAAAAACATACGTAAAATTACCTTATTGATTATTAAGATGAATATGGTTAATGTCAACACAAAAACACATCATATAGTGTTTTTATTTATTTATATGCGTTTTTTATACAAAAAAGCGATAGATTTGGCGTTGTGTTGGGAGTGTGGAGTGTATGAAGAAAAATCAGGGCTACAAAGCAGGCTCAGGGATTTGCCCAAATTGCCAACGGACAGAACTTTGCGCCATCAGCCAAAAAGCAAAACACGCCTATTGTAATTGCGAGGTATCCGCGCTTGATTTCTATTTCAGGTTATTGCGAATGAAGTCTTCGACCTCGGGCAGACCGCCCTGCAAAATCAGATAACCGTTGTGCGGTTCGCCGGGGGTGATTTCGCCAGCAACGGGGGTCAGCATCATCTCGCGGATTTTTTCGGGATCGTCGGTCTGGCCCAGAACCCAGGAGAGTTTCATAAACGCGACCTCGGGCAGCATGTTGGCACAGGGGACGATGCCCAGGCCGAGCAGTTCGCGGCCAGTTTCGTAGACAAACATCTGCACGTAGCCCCAAAGGGTCTGGACGGTCATCACGACGGTAACGCCTTTCTTGACGGCATCGGCGAGCGGTCTGTAGAGCGGACGGTTTACGTGCCCCAAACCGGTGCCTGCGATGACGATGCCTTTGTAACCTTTTTCGACGATCGCATCGACGATGTCGGGCTGCATGTTGGGATAGTAGTAGAGTATCGTGCAGCGATCGTTGAAGGCGGTGTTGAGGGTAACGTTGCGATCAGTGCGGCGTTTTTTGTAATCGGGACGCAGGTAATTGAACTCCGTCGGCGTAACTGTCGCCAGCGGAACGTCACCGATAGTGCGAAAGGTGCTGCGATAGCTGGAATGCATTTTGCGCACGCGCGTGCCACGGTGCAGCAGGCAATAGTCGTCGCTGGTCGGGCCAAACATGCAGATCATGACCTCGGCGATATCGCAGAAGGCGGCGGTGCGGGTGGAGTTGATGAGGTTGAGTGCGGCGTCGCTTGAGGGGCGGTCGCTTGAGCGCTGCGAGCCAACGAGAACGATGGGCACGGGCGGATCCTGAACCATGAACGAGAGTATCGCGGCGGTGTGATGTAAGGTGTCAGTGCCGTGGCCGATGATGATGCCGGCGACGCCTTGTTCAATTTCGGACTTAATATTTTCGGCCAGAGAGATGTACTGTTCAGGCCCCATGTTTTCGCTGAAAACGCCAAAGAGCTTGCGCGTGTTCAAATTGCAGATGTCGGCGAGTTCGGGCACGGCGCCGTATAGCTCGCCGGGGCTGAAGGCGGGAATGACCGCGCCGGTGCGATAGTCGAGACGGCTTGCAATCGTTCCGCCGGTACCAAGCAGTGTTACGTTGGTCTTGGCGGGGTCGGTCGGGAATTCGGACTCGGGTATCTGGTAGTGAGCCTCTTTATATCCAAGCTCTACAATGTCGACGACGGTGTCGGAGGCGATGCCGACGTTGTAGCCGCTGCGCAGTTTGAGGACGATATGAAGTCTGTCGGCGGTCTCGGAGCGCGGCAGGATGATGCCGGTGAATTCGCCTTTGTCATTTTTGAGCGTTACGTCGCTCCAGACCTTTACGTTGTATTTTTTCAGGACTTCGAGCGCCAGATCTTTGTATCCCTTGTAGATGTCTTTTTTTTCAGCCACGATGTTTCTCACTAGTCGGTTAATTCAAGTTGCATAGCGGCAACCGCCGCTGTTTTGCAATTCAGCATTGTATTTACCCAAGAGGAGCGCGTCAAAACAAAAAAACCCGGAATTTCGGGAACTTTTTTGGGTTCAAAGCGTCATAATAGGGTGATACAATGTTATTGAAGAGTTTTTTAGGAGATTGCCATGTTAAGCAAATCAATTCTAGTTGTCCTGATCGCGGGGCTGTTCCTGGCGGGCGGGCCTTTGCTGTTTTCAGACGAAAAACCCAGCAAGCCACACTTTTCCGTCATCGAGTTGAGCAAGATAAAAGATCCCAACCTGCGCGCGCGCTTCGCGGCCTATTATCAGCCCGTCAAGGTCGACGTTACGCCCAAAATCAAGCCTTATGCGCTGCCGCTTAATTTGACGAAGGTAGCGAACTGGGCACAGATTTCGGGCAAGCTCCGCCTGAAAAAAGACGCCCAGGAGATTATGGTCAAAAATGGCTTTGTGGCGATGCCCTACGGCAACTGCGAAAAAATCACCGCGCCCTACAAGGATCTCAAAAAACGCGAAATACCCATTTTCGTTACGTCCGACACGCTGCTGCACCTCTACCACATCCAGTTCGACGAGACGCTCAAGGACATCGAGATCCGCGAGTTCTACCCCGACCTAGTCAAACTTACCCAGGCCATGTACCAGTATTTTTGGGAAAGATACGACTTGTCTCGAAGGATGAGTTCCACGGACATAGAAACGACTGAAGCCAATAAGCGCAACGCGATCTTTTTCGCAACGGCGCTAACGCTGCTCTCCGAGCCGATGGACACTTCGGCGGAAGGCCTGAAGAATATGGCAGCGGCAGACTTCCGCGAATTTCTGAAGAGCATACAAAATGCTTCAAAAGAAAAAGATTTTCGCAATGCGTGGCAGAGGCTTTTCTACCGCAGCAATCGCGACACCGGAGCCATCAAGACAATTCTGAAATACTACAAGGCCCCTAAACACGAGCCGTTGAAACTGCCCAAAAAGATCAAGGCTGTCGTGGACAAGGAAATCGCGCTGATGAACAAGCACGAGGGTTTCGAAGTCAGCCCGCTGTTCTGCTACAAAGAGGACTACTCGCAGTACGTCCCGCGCGGCCATTATACGCGGCGCTTCATCCTGAAAAAATACTTCAAGGCGATGATGTGGTACGGACGGCTGACTTTTATTATCAAACCCGCAATCATCCAGAAGAAAACCGAAGAAGAAAGAGAGCTTGAGGCGAAAATCCAGACACTGCAAGCCGCGCTCATCGCCGCGACCGCCGACAAAATAAAGGTCGGTAAGCGCAGCGTACTCAATATCTGGGACCGGCTCTACGCCGTCACAGCCTTTTACGTGGGCCTAGCTGACGATCTGACACTCTACGAGTATCGCGATGTGATGCTGGAGGTCTTCGGCTCAAAATTTATCGCACAAAACATGCCCGACAAGAAAAAGTGGTTTGAGTTCCGCAAGGCCCTCGCGCTGCTGCGCCAGCCCGAGATCTACGGCGGCACGGGCAATATCGCAGGGCCGCCCGCAGGCATCGCCACTG
>CAYSUZ010000014.1:0-10961 GCA_964434335.1 uncultured Planctomycetota bacterium
CTCCGTCATGCAGCGACATGGCCGGCAGGTGTTTTATTGTTTTAACATCGTCGGGCGAGAAGCGGCGGAGGGTTCCGGGGGTCTCGTCCATGAATGCGCAATCCACGAAGATGGCTTTGCGCCGCCCGGCGATTGCGTGCAGTACGCGTGCGCCAGCGGTGCCGAGGTCGACAAAATCGACGCCGGGAAATTCTTCCTGTCGTGCTTCTAGTTTGCGCAGCAGATGCACGCCGACGCCCTCGTCGCTCATCAGCGGGCTGCCCAATCCGATTATTACGGTTTCGTTCATTTTTCGCCCTGTGGTATTAGCAGAACTGCCCCGCCGTGGAGGGCGGGGCAATTCTTTTGGAATCGGTTGATTTATACGAATTTGACGTCCAGGTAGTGTGTTGAACACGAAATGCACGGATCGTAAGAACGCACGAGCATCTCAAGCAAGAGTTTGAGTTCGTCTTGTCCCCGGTCCATGAACTGGGGTACGAGGGCTTCAAAATCTTTCTGGATGTTTGCGTGGTTCTGATTGGTCGGGATGCAGATGTTAGCTGCCGTGCAGATACCCTTGTCGTCGTAGGTGTACTTGTGGAACAGGATGCCGCGCGGCGCTTCGACGCAACCCACGCCTGTGCCGGCTTTGACTTCGACATTGCGCGGTTCTTGCTTGAGACCGTCGGCAAGTATCTCGTCGATGAGCTGGATGGCGTGTTCGCATACCTGAACCATCTCGATGATTTGTGCGACGTTGTTCATGAAGGGATTGCAGCTGCCCTTTTTGAGTCCGAACTTCGCGGCGATGGATGTTGCCAGCGGCAGAAGTTGTTCGGCGTTGTTGTTGAAACGCGCCAGTGCGCCGACGGCGAAGGAATCGCGATGCCACTTGCAATACTTGGCGGTCGACTGCGGCACGACGTGTTCGTTGACGACGCGCTCGAATTCACTGACCGGCACGCGTTCGTCGGTGTCGGTGCTGGCGATATCGCCGTCGTAGAACGAATAGTATTCGGGATACTTCACCGAAATGTATTCGGTCGGTCGGTCGAAAGCGGGCAGTTTGTCCGCCACGCTCAGCACGATATCCGCCACGGCCTTAAGGTCGGGGACGGTTGTCTCGACGATGGTCTTTTTAAGTTCCTTGAGACCATTCTCGTCGAACGGGATCGGGAAGCCGCCCGGTACCAGCGTCAGCGGGTGAGTGGTGCGGCCTGCGATGAGGTCCGACCATTCGTTGGCGACTCTGTGAATCCTGATGATCGTCTTGACCGCATCAAGGTGGGTCGAGACGAGGGGGACGACGGACTTGACGCCCAGCAGATCGGGAGCGACAAGATAGCCAACGTGCAGGCTGTGGCTCTGCATCTGTTCGGAGCAGTGTGCCAGAAGTCTGAGCTTGTTGGTCTGGTCGGTGGGCACGATGCCCATTGCGGCTTCGGTCGCCCGGATCGAGGCCAGCGAGTGCGATATCGAGCAGATACCACATATGCGGCAGGTGATCGGCTGGATTTCGTCCCAGCTTCGTTCACGAACCATCGCCTCGAAGAAGCGCGGCGCTTCGGGAACCTGCCATTGGACTTGTTCCACGGTGCCGTCTTTGGCCTTTACGATGATGTTGCCGTGGCCTTCGACGCGTGTTACGTGGTGTACATTGATATCAATAGCCTGGCTCATAGCGTTGGCTCCTGTTTGCTGTTGAAGATAAGCATCTTGCTTTTCAGATCCTCAATGGTCTTGCCGTATTTTTCTAAAACATCTTTGGCGGCGTTGACATTGGGATCGTCGACATAGCCACGGCAGCCGTAGCACCAGTGGCCTGCGGAGGGGCACGGCGCGTTGCAGCCCGCGCGAGTTATCGGCCCGAGGCATATCTCGCCGTATTCAAAACGGCAGACGTTTTCGCGTTTTTTGCATTCGACGCAAACCGGGTAATTCGGCAGGGTCGGAACCTTGCCCAACGCCAGGCTGCGAACGATGCTGCCAAATTCCTCGCGGTTGATCGGGCAACCGGGGACAACGTAATCGACCTTTACGCATTCGCCGACAGATTTGGTCATTGCCGTGTCGAGATGCGGCATTGCGGCATCTTTGCCGTAGACGCATTTTTTCACGTCTTCGAGATCGAAGTTGTTTTTGAGTTTGTTGACTCCGCCGGTAACCGCACAGGCACCCAGGGCGATGAGGATTTTTGCGCGCTCGCGAATCTCTTTGAGGCGCTCTTCATCCTGCGGTCGCGTGATGGAGCCTTCGATTATGGCGATGTCGTATTCTTCGCTTTGTTCACTCATTGCTTCGCGCCACTCAACGACATCCACCAGCGTTACGAGGTCAATGATCTCTTCTTCGAGATTGACGATCTGGAGCTGGCAGCCTTCGCAGCACGCGAAGTCGAATATTGCAACTCTTGGCTTGCTCATTTATATGGCCTCCTTAACGTCAATGACATCGGAGTATTTCATCACTGCGCCGTCCTGACAGGCGTAAAGCCCGTTGATCTGGCAGTGACCGCACTTGCCGACGCCACATTTCATGAGACGTTCGAGCGAGATGTAGACGTTTTCGAACGGCACACCTAGTTTTTTCAACTCGATCAGCACGAACTTGTACATGATCGGCGGGCCGCAGACCAACGCTACCGTGTTGTCGGGTTTGAGATCCAGTCCAGGCATCTCGCCGGAGATGTCCATACCGACCTGAACCGTGCTCTTGGGGTCTATGCCGACGGCGGGACGCATAAGCGTGGTAATCACGCCCTGGTTGCCCTTCCAGTCAGTGTCGCCCTTGTCGACAGTCTCCATGAAGGTCAGGTCGTGGCGGTTGCGCCATTCGTCCAACTCTTCGACGTAGAGCCTGTCGGCAGGTGTCTTTGTGCCGAACAGGATGTATATGTATCCGTAGTCGTCGCGGTTGGCTAGAACGTAGTTAATCGCGGAGCGCAGCGGAACCAGCCCGATGCCGCCAGCGACGAAGACGAGGTCTTTGCCTTTCATCGCCGTGTCGACCGGGAAACTCGTGCCGAACGGGCCGCGGATGCCGACCTTGTCGCCGGCCTTGAGGTTGTGCAGATGATTCGTCAGATTGCCCACCTTGCGGATGCCCATCTGGAACATCCCCTTGGTTGTGGGTGAAGACGATACGGAGATCGGTGCTTCGCCGATACCGGGCAGCGATATCTCGGCGAACTGTCCGGGCATATGGCCCAGTTCTTCGCCGGAATCAAGCGCGATGTCGAAGAGCGTCTCCATTCCCGTCAGCGTCTCTACCTTTTTTATTGTTGCCATTTCCGGCAGGTAGATGTCCTTGACGCTGGTGCATTGGCATTTATCAGTCATTACTTGCCCTCCAACAGTCTGTTGTATATTTCGACCGGGTTGGCGATCTTTGCGACGCAGGCAGTGATGCAGCGGCCGCAACCAACACAGGAAATCTCGCCGATCTTTTCGGGGATGTACTTCCCTTTTCTGTAATAACGGTGACGATAGCGATCCTCGGCTTTGGGGCGGAAGTTGTGATTGCCCGTAACCGTGGCGAAATCTTTAAGCATACAGCCGTCCCAGCAGCGATAGCGTTTGCCGCTGTCCATGTCCCAGTCGATGGTGTCCTGCACGTCGAAGCAGTAGCAGGTCGGGCAGACCAGATTGCACGAACCACACGAGAAGCACTTCTCAGCCTTTTCGGCCCAGACTGGATGCTCTTCCGAAGAACCCAGCAATTTGGGCAGGTCCGCCGGGGCACATTTCAGGTCGTGCTTCTTGAGCGCGGCCTTGTTGGCTTCCCAGACTTTGCTGCGTTCGGCCAGATCGGCTTCGGCTGCGTCGGGTGCATCGACACTCTTCAGCAACGCTTCGCCTTTTTCGGTCTTGGCGTCGAGAAGGTAGCTCTCGCCGATTTTGGTGATCAGAACATCGAAACCATCTTCGACAACCGCGCTGTTCATGCAGCCAGCAAAGACGTTTTCCGAGGCGTTCTGGACGTCGCAAACCACGATAGTCGCGGCTTTGCGGCGGGCCTGGTAGTGGATGTCGTCGTTATCTTTTGCGAAAATTGCGTCCATTTGTCGTATGCCGACGAAGTCATACGGGTGAACGCCGAGAAGCACGAACGGGTCGCATTCGATTACGCTTTTGTGTTCGCCGCTCCTTTTGAAGGTCAGCAGGTCTTCCTCTTGGGGCAGGAAATACTTCTTGGGCGGCAGCATGGTTACATCGTAGTCCAGACGCAGGGCCGAGGCATCAGCCAGCTCGGCAAAGGCGAATCGCTCGCCTTTGGCCTGGACACCGAAGACCTTCTGTCCGGCGACAAGAGATTCCACCCAGGAATCCAAAGCCTTCTTATCAAGTTTCTTCACACTCATTGAGAACTCCTATCGAAATCCCGGTGACGAAACAACGCTCTTAATCGGGTCGCCTTTGCAACCCGTCTTTGTCTTTTTTGTTGTCCGCAACTTTAATCGCATAAGCGAGTTGTTGCAGACTAGCCAACAATCTTATGTTAATTACCGGTACTCCCTCAGGTGCGTGTACGTGCTGTCCCGAAAGATTGAGTATTCCGCGCACACCCGCCAGCACCAGCTTGCCCGTTATCTCCTGCGCTACGTCGGGCGGTGCCGCGATTATGCCGATGTCAATTTTCCTGCTTAGTACCACTCTTTGCAGAATATCCATCCCCTCGATTACCAGGCTGCCGACCTTTTTGCCTATTAGCGAAGGCTCCGAGTCGATAACCGCGTGGATGTTAAACCCCTTTTGCTGGAACTGGCCGTGAAGCGTCAGTGCGCGGCCCAAATTGCCCGCGCCGATGATAATAATATTACGGCCTTCATTCAGGCCCAGCACTTTCGTAAACGCTTCGTCGAGCTTCTCGACCTCGTAACCCCGGTTAGCAACTCCCCGGTAGTCCAGATACGACAGGTCTTGCCGCACCGTGGAACTCGTCAGGTCCAGCGCTTGCGCGATCTCTGCCGAAGACACCCATTGCTTGTTGTCTCTGAGCAGGCCTTGCACCAGCGCGAGATATTTTGGAAACCGTTCTACTACGGATTCAGGAATAATCTTGGTCATTTACAAAGCTCGCCTAGTTCCCGAAAAAGGGTGTGCAGTATAAAGAATGCGGATGATTTGTCAAACATTTAACGAATCTTTTTTGCAAAAAAATTCTCGATTTATTTGCACCCTCGATAATTTTTGCGCTCGCCCTTATTGACATCGCGTTGCGCTGTGTCTATGCTTTGTAAAGTGGATACGAGATTACTTCGATCCGTTTTGGCAAGGAGTACACAATGGCCCATTTGGACAACGGCATCTTTACACGAGACCCCGGCAATCCGATCATCACCGCAGATGATCTGCCCTATTTGGCCAACACCGTCTTCAACGCCGCCGCCACCGAAATCGATGGCCGCACGTTGCTGCTGATGCGTGTCGAAGACCGCCGAGGAATGTCGCATCTCACCGCCGCCATCAGTCAAAACGGTGTGGATAATTGGAAAATTGACTCTAGCCCGACCCTCGCGCCCGATCCCGAGGCCTGGCCCGAAGACGCCTGGGGCATCGAAGACCCCCGCATTACATGGCTCGAAGACGAAAAAAAATGGGCAGTAACTTATACTTCGTATTCCCGGGGCGGGCCGTTGGTTTCATTGGCGCTGACCGGAGATTTTCGTAAATTTGAAAGACTTGGTGCCGTTCTGCCGCCCGAAAACAAAGACGCCGCAATTTTTCCCGTGCGTTTCGGCGGCAAATGGGCGATGCTGCACCGGCCCTACTCCGATAGTCCCGGCGCTGGCAAACATATATGGATAGCGTTTTCGCCCGACCTGCGGCATTGGGGCGCGCACCGCATTCTCATACCGGCGCGCGAAGGCGGCTGGTGGGATGCCGCAAAAATTGGCCTCTCCGCTCCGCCTCTGCCCACTGAGGACGGCTGGCTAATTCTGTATCACGGTGTGCGCGAAACTGCCGCCGGGTCTCTTTATCGCTGCGGATTGGCGCTGCTCGATATCGACGATCCCACGCGTCTGCTCAAACGCTCTGATGAATGGATATTCTCGCCGCAAGCGCAATACGAACGCATCGGCGACGTCGGCGATGTGGTTTTTCCGTGTGGTTGGATGCGCGATGGCGACAAAATTCGTCTTTACTACGGTGCCGCAGATACCTGTATCTGCCTGGCGCACGCAAGCCTGCGCGATTTGATGGATTGCCTTAAGTGATGCCCGAAAAAATCTTGAAAACGCCCGAAAAAAAACTCAGCCACTTTGTTGAGGCAAACAAGCTCCTGCCGTCACGCTGTGCCGTCATCGTCGGACTCTCCGGCGGGCCGGACTCTGTGGCATTGCTGCTATTGCTGCGCAAAATCGCGCCCAACAATTCATTTTTCGCCGCGCATCTCAATCACGGCATTCGCAAGCGCGACGCCGTCGCCGACCAACGCTTCTGCGAGAACCTTTGCGCCCGGCTTGATATTCCGCTTATCGCGCGGACTCTTAATGTCCCCGCGTTGGCGAAAAAAAATTGTCGCTCTCTCGAAGAGGCCGCTCGGTACGCTCGTTACGAATTTTTTGCGACGGCTGTCAAAGCCGTTCATCGCAAACATCCCGCGTGCCCTATTGCCATCGCACTCGGCCACCATCTTGACGACCAGGCCGAGACTGTCCTCCACCGCATACTGCGCGGAACCGGTGTCGCCGGGCTTGGCGCGATACCCGCTCGGCGAAAGATGCCAGTCGGCGGCGTGGCTGTTCCTGTTCAAATTGTCCGCCCCCTGCTGGAAACAACCCGCGACGAAATCCTGCAATACCTTGCCGCTATTGGCCAGGACTACCGCACCGATCACAGCAATCTTTCGAACGAGTACACCCGCAATTGCCTGCGCAATGAACTTTTGCCGCATTTGCGCGAGCGGTATAATCCCAAAATTTCGCGCGCGTTGGCCAATCTCGCCTCCGCCGCGCAGCAGTGGACCTGCGCGCTTGAATCCGCTGAGGATTCGTTGCCCGTCTTTGTTGACCCAGACCCTGAGACTCGCTGGAGAGATGAAGGGAGCACTGCACTCGATGCCGCACTGCTTGCGGGGATGCCTGCCGCAACCGCGCAGCACGCCTTGCGCCGCGTCCTGAGCACACTGCGTGTGTCGTTGAAAAAAATTACCGCGCAGCACTTCCGCCGTATTCTGACTCTCGTTGCCGATTCCGCACCCCGCACCGTTCAACTGCCCGGTGGTGTCGACGTTCGTCGCGCCGGAGACATGCTGGTGATCGAGCGACGCGGCTGTGCGAAAAAAATTTCCTGCGAAGAATTCGCCTTGCGGTCTGGCGCTCAAACACTCGTTGCGCCGCTTGGCTTGCGTTTCGCCCTCAAGTCGCGCCGCATTTCGCCCGCAAAGAGAACAGAGTTTTTTGCGACAAAAAAACCGCTTGAAGAAATTATCGATGCCAACCGTCTATCCGGGCCGCTGTGTGCGCGCACGGCGAGGCCCGACGACGTATTCCGCCCGATTGGTCGCAAGAGCACAATCCCGCTGACAAAATTCCTTGCCGCTCAAGGGTTGCAGCGGCGCGCGCGCGAATGCGCTGTGGTTGTAGCGGATAGCGAGAGGCTGGTTTGGGTCGTAGGCATTCGCCTGAGCGAAGACGTGAGAGTTACGGCGGCAACGAAAAATATTCTTTATTGCCGCGCCGAGAAAATTGAATCGTAATTGTTTGCGTTATTCGCAAAAATCCGCTGACAAATTTTTCATAGGCTGTTATCATTTATTCAATGAACGAAAAGCACGAATATTTTATGAAGCGCGCCATTGGTCTGGCCAAGCGCGGACGCAAGCGGGTTTCCCCGAATCCCGTTGTGGGTGCGCTTGTTGTCAAGGCAGGCAAAATAATCGCAGGTGGCTATCACGCGTATTTTGGCGGGCCACATGCCGAGCGCGCTGCGCTTAGACGCGCTGGTTCCGCTGTACGCGGTGCCACGCTCTACGTTACACTCGAACCCTGCTGCCATCACGGTAAGACGCCGCCCTGCACCGATGCAATCATCGAAGCCGGAATCAAAAAAGTTGTCATCGCTCATCGCGACCCGATTGATTTTGTTCGCGGCAAGGGAGTCGCGCTATTGAAACGTGCGGGCATCTCGGTCGTCGAGGGTGTTTTGCGCGAAGAAGCGGCGCTGATGAATTTGCGCTATCTCAAGCGTGCCCGAACTGGTGCGCCATACGTGATCTGCAAGTGGGCGATGAGTCTTGATGGGAAAATCGCTGCACGCACCGGCGACTCGCGCGGTATCAGTTCCGAAAAATCGCTGAAATATTCCCACGGCCTGCGAGCCGAAGCCGATGCGATTCTCATCGGTGTGCGCACTGCGGTCGTAGACAATCCCGATCTCACCTGCCGCCATATTGACGGCCCAAGCCCTGCGCGAATCGTGCTGGACGCGCGATGCGACATACCGCTGAAATCCCGCCTTGTCCGTAGCGCGAGAAAAACCCCTCTGATAATTGCGACCACGTCCGCCGCGCCCAAGTCGCGGCGCGAAGCCCTCGCGCGGAGCGGAGCAGAGGTGTTGATATGCCGCAGTCGCAAAAATCGGCCTGACGTAACAGCCCTGCTCAATTTGCTCGGTGAGCGTTGCTGCACGAACTTGCTGGTAGAGGGCGGCGGAGAGGTTCACGCCTCGTTTTTGGAGAGCGGATTAGTGGATGAGGTTTGCGTTTTTGTTGCGCCCGGAATTATCGGCGGCCTGACTGCGACACCGGCGGTTGGCGGCAGCGGTGTGACCCGCGTTGCCGACGCGCTTCGCCTTGCTGAAGTTCGCACCTGCCGTCTCGATGCCGACACTTTAATCCGTGGGCGTCTCAACGACCTATCGTACTATCTCGGCAAGTAGCCGCTATTCATAGAGCGCCAGCGTTGCCTCGCAGCGCCGAGCGACTTCCGCGACCAACTCCTCCGGCGCGAATCGCTTGTCGGCGGCTTTGCTCGGAACATCTTTGCCATAAGGCGCGGCGGCTTCGCTAGCCGATAGCGTTGCGCTGTATCCCTCAACCTGTTCGCTAATATTTTTCCATGCAACAGGATCGCTCTGATTGAGTAGATAGGCAAGTAGATTCATCGTCCGCTCAATGCGGCTGATTTTGTGTGTATCGTATGTGCGTCCCACGGCTTTGTCTCTCTCGTTTGGCGGCGGGCATTATACCAAAATCGCCCGATGTCGCCAACTGTGTCCGTGGGTTATTGGGAGGATTGCGCGAGCAAGCGGGCCGCGTCTTTGGCCCAGTAGGTTAGAATGAAATCGGCTCCGGCGCGCTTGATTGCGGTGAGCATTTCCATCGATGCGGCGCTCTCATCGAGCCAGCCCTGTTGCGCTGCGGCCTTTATCATGGCGTATTCGCCGCTGACGCAGTACGCGGCAACCGGTACGCGACAGGACTCCTTTACGCGGCGAACGATGTCGAGGCACGGCAATGCGGGCTTGACCATCACGATGTCGGCGCCTTCGTCGATATCCATTGCGACTTCTCGCAAGGCTTCGTCGGAGTTGGCGGGATCCATTTGATATGATTGCCGGTTGCCGAATTTCGGCGCGCATTCCGCGGCATCGCGGAACGGCCCGTAAAAGGCCGATGCGTATTTCGCGGCGTAAGACATTATCGGCAGCTCGTGGAAACCGCCGGAATCCAGTGCTGCGCGTATCGCGGCGACGCGCCCGTCCATCATGTCGCTGGGCGCGACCATATCTGCTCCGGCCTCGGCCATGCTCAGCGCGCTCCGGGCCAGCAGCGTCAGCGTGCTGTCATTGTCGACGTGCCCGTCGCGCACAACTCCGCAGTGGCCGTGATCGGTGTATTCGCAAAGACACACGTCGGCGATTATCAGTGTATCTACGCCTTGTTTTTTTATTGCACGGATTGCTTGCTGGACGATGCCGTTTTCGGAATATGCTTCCGAGCCGAGCGGGTCTTTGTTTTCGGGGATGCCGAAGAGGATGACGGCAGGTATGCGCAGCGCGGCGATTTCGGCGACTTCCTCGATGAGAGTGTCGATCGAAAACCGGTATGTGCCGGGCATCGACGGGATTTCCTGTCGCAGTCCGTGCCCGTGTCCGACGAACAACGGCATAACCAGATCGTCTACGCTTAGCCGTGTCTCGGCGACAAGCCGTCGAAGGTTGGCATAGCGGCGTGTGCGTCGGGGTCTGTGTTGTGGAAATTTCATATTAAGGCTCGGTAGTGTCTTCGGATTTTTCTGGAAGAAGTTTCGGGATTATTTTTCCGAGTCCGCCAGTCAGGTTGAGTGGGTTGATCTTGATTTTTGGATCGTCGTAATTGCCGTCAATTTTAAAACTTGTCAGACCGAATTTTTTTCCGGCGAGAATGTCGCCGAGGACTTTGCCCAGGCCCGGGATTTGTGCCAGCAGGCCCGAACCCAGTCGCAATGATCCGTTCAATTTCAAGTTGCCCGCATAGTCTATCGTGCCTTCAGCATCAATGCGTAGCATCGTGGAAAACGCGCGCAATTCCTGGATTTTCAGACCGTCCTTGCCTGCGGTGAAGGCGCAGTATATGTCGCAGGTTTTTGAGTCGAGTTTTTTTATGTTGAGTTGGGTGAGGAGCGAAGCGACAAGTTTCGAGAGGACGGGGTCGATGTCTGTATTGACATCCGTGATCCAAACGGTTCCCGAGAACGATTTTGCCGACTGCATTGTTGCGTCCGTTATTGCGAGTTCGCCGTGCATCCGGCCCTTAAGCTCTGTGCCGGAACTCAGGCCCTGGAGTTTTTGGAACTGTATATCCTTGAAAGCGATCCAGCCCGACGAAGCGGAGATGTTGTCGAGCGAAGCGCTTGGGTTGCCGAAGAGCTTGCCGCCAGCGAGATTGCTGTCGCCAAGCCATAAATGCATTCGCTCAGTGTCGGCTGTCATGGCCATTAGGTCTATGCCCACGTCGACCTTGGGTTCGGTTGGGCTGACGAGCAGGCGCGAAGG
>CAYSUZ010000015.1:0-10772 GCA_964434335.1 uncultured Planctomycetota bacterium
AACAAAACAGCGGTTGGTTTTTGTGATGAGCGAGTATCAGGGACTGAAGTATCATGAAATTGCAGATGTGCTTGAGATTCCGCTGGGCACGGTGAAATCGAGAATGAGCGGCGCGGAAAAAACTTTGCGCGGCAAGTTGCGCGATAGCTCCCCTCGTAAGGGATAGCGCGCTCGATCAAACAGGATCAACAACATGGAATGTGTAACGGCAATTGATAACATAGTGGCCTTTGTTCAGGGCGAGGCCGACGAGACGCTCCGGCGCGAAATAGCCATGCACATTCGCAACTGTCCGCGTTGTCGCCGCGAGGCCAACGAGGTGCGGCGGACTTTGGAAGTGATGCGCGATGCGGGCGAAGATTTCACGCCGTCAAGTCGCGTGTGGATGCAATTGATGGCGCGGATCAAGGCCATCAGGGCCGGTCTTGACGACGGCGTTGCAGGCGGCGCGGCGGATACGGTCGAACCTTACGACAGGGACGATGCTTCGATACCCGGACAGATGAGTCCTGCAATTGCGCTGACCCGGGGCCGTAAGATCATGGCGATAGCGATATGCGGGGCGGTGGTTGTTCTGCTGGCAGGGCTGGTGGTGACGTGGCGGATGAACAGCAGGTTTGCTCTTAAGTATCTGGGCGACGCAGCCGTCTATAATTCGGATAACGAAATCGTGCTTAAAGGCGAGAAGTTTTTCGTCGGCGATAGCATTCGCGTTACAGGCGCTACGACATTAAAAGCCAAAGTGGTTTATCCGAGCGAAACCAAGTTGTTTTTGAGCGCGGCAGCCAAGGCGCAATTCGAATCTGAGAGTGTGGTGTATCTGGCAGCCGGATCAATGCAGGTACTTGAAAGCGGCAAGGGCAAGATTTTTACCGTAAGAACTGATTACGGCAGTATCGTTGCGAAATCGGCAGCGGATTTTGAGGTTGTCGTTGACAAGACTGCCAACAAGACGACTTTGTTGGTCAAGACTGGCCCGGTGGATTTCACCAATGCTGGCAATACAGAGATTGTCGAAGCTGGTGACCGATACGAAGCGCTTGCAGGCATGACACCCAGGATAATCGAGACTGTTCCAGTTGTATCTGCCGTTGCGCTGAAAATGAATCACAATTACGTGGTGGGTTTGGCGGTTTACGATCCGAAACGAAAAGAATTTGTGGATACGGAGATGGATCAAACGGTTGTTCTTGTTGTGGGAAGCAAGGCACGCTTGCGGTTTCGGGTAACGAACGCCGAAGATTTTGAAATACTGTTTCCGCGAGGCAACGCACGGCTCAACGAGTATGACACGGCGAGTATCAGAAGCGTGCAGGATCAGAATTTGCGCTTGCCGGTTAGGAGCCCGTATTTCGATGCGACCAAAGAACTGCCCAGACCCGGTAGCAATAACAAAATAAAGCTGGGCAGCAACGAGCATTATGATTTTTATTGCGAAATCCCGCTCAAAGATATGGGTCTGAAGCCCGGCAAGACGATTGAGATTTACGGACGGTATGGCGTGTTCCTGGCCAGCAAAAAAACCAATCGGATAAAGATAAGCCTGGCGGCACTACCGCCAAAAGGCGAAGGCGGGCCGGAGGAGTAGACGGCCACAAAGACAAAATTAACTAACTTATTATAATCAAGTTTTCGAGGTCACTCGACATGGTATCGCAATTAACGCAACGCAAACTTATCGGTTTGAGAACGAAAATCCGTGTGCTCTTTGCCGCGTTCGGCTTGTCAGTTTTTGTGAGTATGCTGGCGGGTAGCATCTTGGTCGCTTTCGGTCTTGATTACCTGCTGCGCGGCCCCTGGCCTTTCCGGTTGGGTGTCAACGTGATCGCAGTGGCGTTTCTTGTGTACTGTTTATATCGCTTTCTGCTTTACCCGCTGTCGGTGAAGATGAACGTGGACGACATGGCGCTTTGCGTAGAACGAGGGTTCCCGGGTCTTAAGGATCGGCTAATCAGTTCGTTGCAGTTGGCACGTCGCTTTGATCCTGAAGACACGTTCAGTTCGAGCGCTATGGTGCGCTCACTGATGGCTGAGACCGAACAAATCACCGGCAAAATGCGATTTGGTGCGGTTGTCGGTCTGCACGGACGCATGGCGATGTTTGTGATCATGGGCATAATTGGCCTGGTTGTGCTGGTCGGGGGAACAAACGCATTTCCAAATACTGCAAAAATTTTCTGGAATCGTGTTGTTTTGCTTGCGGAAGAAGACACGTATCCCAGGGATTGGACCTTCAAGATCGACAACCACGAAAAAACGCAATATATTCCGTCTGGCGAAAAGGTGCGAATCGAAATATCGGTGATGTCTACCAAAGAGGGATCATCGAAGCAATACGAGGGCGAAAAGCCGCGTATCGGGCTTGTGTACGAATGCGAGAAAGATCGTGTGAAGGAAAAAGATCTTAACGAAGTTGCGGACAAACCCGGCAAGTATTATGTGGAGATCGACAAGGTTACCGAAAATATAACCGTTACCATCAAGGGGCCAGCGGGGATAGCGGAACGGAATTTCTATCCTATTGAGTCACGCATCAATGTTGTCGACAGACCTGACATAAAGACGATTAGGCACATGGTGTTTCTGCCGAAATGCGACAGGGTGGATGCGAACGATGAGCCCGAAGTCCAATCTGGCGGAAAGATTGTTGCCTATCGTGGTAGCCGCGTAACTATGCAGATCCATACTAAGCGCGAGATCAAAGACACCTCTTACATTCAGTTTGCCAACATCGGTAAAGACCGCAAACCATTGGGCAAGATTGTCTTGCAGCGTCCCGACGCAAATAACATACATGCGGGCGACTATACATATTGGATTGCTTCGTTTGTAATCGAGAAGTCTTGCGCGTATAACTTTGTTCTTTTTGACAGACAATTTAACGATGAGAAGTTCCAGAACGCCAATCCCCAGAATTATGAAGTTGCGGTTCTTGATGACCGCAATCCCAAAATGAAGTTTCGCTCGCTAACACAACCGCGTGTAAAGGACGGCTTGTTGCCGATTCGTATTGTTGCCGAAGATGACAAATATGTAGATCGCGTTCGCTTGTTTTTCCGTCATCAGGTTGCTGGTGGTGAAGCTCGCCAGTATGCGGCCTATGATTTATACAGCTCGGATATCCAACGCTGGATACGCAAGGTGCGCAATATCAAGCAGGAATCCATCGTCCGCTATTATGAGAAGGAATGCGATATTGCATATGACTTTGATTATCGCAGGGTGGTGGAGACATTGCAGCTAGAGCTGGGCGATACGATCTATTTCCGGGCTATCGTTTCGGACGGATTCGATTTGCGCGATGCCCACGATGACAATTCGGTGGATGCGGGGAAAATGAGCGGAGCAAAAGCGGCACTCATGAAGCTTTCGACCGCAATGGTAGTTGCCGAGATTAAGGCCAACGACTACACAGCCCGCAAACTGTTGTTGCGTTGGATATATCAATCCACGGCGGAGGGCAATCCATTGGCCAAGAATTATGAGATTGCGGCCTTGGAGTCTATGCTCAAAGATGGCAAGAAGAAAGCCGCGCCTGAGGACAGCAAAGAGACTTTGGATACCGATGCCCCCACGCTTCTCGATGGGCTTGAGTTAAGTGAAGAGATTCGCTTGAAGATGCGGTTTATCATGATGGACAGCATGTTTGAGCAATTGCCCGAAGAGGCGATTACGCTGATGCAGCGCGTAATAACTAGACGGCTGTTGGAGATTCGCCGGGCTGAATGTGAGCGCGACTACGATGTATGCGTCACGTACTTCGAGGGTGGGTTACCCGACAACGCAAGCTTGCTCGAGACGCAGAAGTCGGAAGCCAAAGCCAAGATAGCTGTTTATGAGCAGTTTTTGGTGATAGAAGACGGCGATATTATTGACAGCTTGATGAAGTACATCGGCGAGACTCAAAATGCAGCTGGCAAAAAAATATACTTCGAACAGCAAATCGCACGGGTTCGTGATTTGGTGAGCGCGTACGTTTTGATTAATGATGAGGATGCACGTAAGGGCTTGTTTGATCAGCTCGACGCGTTGGCTTATGACACACCGGAGCTGCCCAAGAAGGTCAAAGTGATTCTTGATGAGATCGTTGCATACAAGGCAGAAGCGTCGGAAGAGGCCATCAAGATAATGAAGAATAAGATTGACAAGAACCTGATTGATTCGGAAATCGACAAGGAAATGAGCGAAATACGCACATTGATCAAGAATGTGGAGTTTTCCTTCGACGAGGCCCAGAATTTCGGCAAGTCGCTTGATAACGACAAACTCAAGCGCCTCTATGAGGAAACGCAGCGAGTACGCGCAACGATGTGGCAGTGTATCGAAGAGGGCAACCCACACTTTATTAAGGAAATTCAAGATGCCGATCCCGATACTAAACTCTACGAGACAGAGGGCGAGCTGAAAGTGCGCTATGATCGCTACATGTCAGCACGCGACGATCACTATGCGGAAGTCAAAAAGTTTTTGGCTGAGGAGAGATTTGGCAGCGCACAGACTTACAGCAATCTGGTGTTGATTTACAATAAACTGATACTGAAGGGCGAAACGCTCCGGCACTTAGGCAGCATGTGCGCCAAGGGCGAAGCTGAGATTCTTAAGCATTGCAAGCGCATCGACGAATTATATTATGCGCGCAAGACACTGGCCGAGGAAACTATATCGGCTAACTGGCTTGCGGTGCGCGCGTCTTCGGAGGAAGTAACGCTATACACTAAACAACTTGAAGACAAAGTAGGTGCAGAAAAACCTATCGCGGAAAACTATGGCGAATATTTAGGCAATCTGGAGGCGCAGAAGCGCTCGCTTGAACAGGCAATAAAGGACTTCGGGAAGCCGCAGCCCGCCGGTAGCGAAGAGGCAGCCTCGCCGTCTGAGACACCGGAAGAGGGCAAATCTACTCTGACCTTGGATGATCTCGAAAAGCAGTTGCTGGAGTGCAATGAAAAGCTGAAACCCCTTAAAAACATAAGAGAGCGCGTGGAGAGCAACCAGATAATCCTGCAAATTGTTAAGGACGAGGTACAGGTATGGATTGGTCCTCATGTCATATATTCCGACGATATGCAGATTGATATCGTGCCGCCCAGCGAACTGAAAGATTTACTCCTGGGTCGTGCTAACGCATTGAACAAAGAGTTGGGCGATACTCGTAAATTGTTGCGCGAGAATATTGATACGCCGATAAGCAATTACGTTGCCCTGCTTGCTGCGAGGGATGCTGGCGGCAGGGAAATGGTTGATGCTTACAAAAACCTCTATAAAGATCAGGCTTCAGCTATTGAGTCGGATTTCATAAATAAGGGAGAAAAGGTTATCGTTGAGGCAATCGAGAAGCAAGCCAGGAAGGAGCTCGACCTTGCCCGAAATAATTACAAGGTTTTCCTCGCAAGCATTAGAACCAAAATCATGCCATTGGCTCAAGGAATTTACGAGGATTCCAAATATAACAACCTGCGTGATGAAAACGCAGACCCGGAAAACAATTTGCAGGATATCCTGTTTTTAGAAGATGGCGGCGCGGCTGATATCGACAAAACCATTATTAGCGTTTTGCGTGAGATAGATATTGTATACGGCGCACGGATTCAGACCGAGCTTCGCAATATCGACCAGCGGCGAGGCAGTGAATATCGAAAGATGACCGAGCAGCACATTAGTTCTGTTCGGACCAAGCTTAACTTTGTTGGTGATCGGCTTGGCAACGCTCTCGGCGAACTAGCTCTTCAGAGCGACCTTCAGGAGATCAAAGATCGGCTTAGAAAAGTAATTATAATTTTGGACCCAGAGGCAGCAGAAGACCTTACGAAGGAACAAGAAGAAACCATTAACCTGGCCATAACGAGGGCTGGCGCTCTGGGGCTGGATACTCAGGCCTTCATTTTCGAATTGCTGGCGCATCCTGATCTTGATGGTCTCGAAATTACGGAGCGCTACGAGAAACTCGACGAACTCTGCGATGCAATAGAATATGCTATCAATGAGCGTGAAGCAGAAAAGCTTGAGATGGAAAGTGAGATCAACATGCTCTTCGCGGCCAATCTTTCTTGGGAAGATATTATCAAGAAGGTGCGATTACTGGGTAAGGATCCCGAACCGAAAACACCTGAGAATGCTGAGGGGGCGAAGACAGACCCCAAGCCCGAAAAGTCTGCGGAAGTCGCACCTGCTAAATCCGAGTAAGTGGGACTCAATTAAAGAAAAAAAGGCAACCCCAAAAGGGTTGCCTTTTTGTGTGCAATGTGTTTAGCGTCGACGTTTCAGGGCGCGGTCGATATCGACTTTGGCTTCGCGCCGTTTGATCGTCTCGCGTTTGTCGTGGAAGCGCTTGCCGCGGCACAGGCCGAGTTCTATCTTGGCCCATGAACCCCGAAAGTATATTCGCAACGGTACCAGCGTCAGACCACGCTCGGCGATCTTGGTCTTGATTTTCCGGATTTCGCGCTTGTTGAGCAGCAGCTTGCGTGTGCGTGTGGGCGCGTGGTTGTTAAAGCCTGCCTGTTCGTAGCGCGGGATATCGAGGTTGACCAGCAGTATCTCGCTATCGGTGTGGCGAGCATGGCTGTCGGCAAATTGTACATGACCTTGCCGCAGCGATTTGACTTCGCTGCCCATCAACGACACACCGGCTTCGAGAGTTTCGATGATTTCGAAGTTGAAATAGGCTTGCTTGTTACGGGCAACCTGTTTTATCTTGTTTTTGTGCATAAAGAATCCAAACAAAAAAGACGACTAAAGATAAAGTAATTCTACCAGATTATGTTTATCCCGCAATTTATTTCATACGGAGTAATACACAAAATCCCTCATTTCGCTTGTTTGTGTCAGTGCATTATACGGGCGGAATTTGCGGTTGACAGTTACAAAAAGAGGTATACATTAGAAGAGGTAAGATTTCGTGACAGTAGCCGAAAAAGAAGCCGTTGAGAAGATGAGTATAGCCACCGCAAAAATACTTATCGTGGATGACTCTGAAGGTACACGTACGTTGTGCTCGAAGATCCTCGAGAAAGAAGGCTATCGGGTTACCCAGGCCGAAAATGGTGAACAGGCACTCAAACGCATCAAGGAAAACAGTTACGATTTGATTGTAACGGACTTGATGATGCCGGTGATGGACGGCATGGAGCTGCTGGAACACATTAAGGCTTTCCACCCGGATTTGCCTGTGATTATCATGACTGCTTACGCTTCTGTGGCGACTGCGGTCGAGGCTATCAAAAAGGGCGCCTACGACTACGTGCCCAAGCCCTTCAACCCCGGCGAGCTTCAGATCACCATCGAAAAGGCGTTGGAGCGACGGAAATTGGTTGAGGAAAATATCCATCTCAAAGAGCAGCTCAAAGACAAATACCAGTTTGACAATATCATAGGCTCCAGTGGGCCGATGCAGGATATCTACAAGATGGTCGACAAGGCCTCTCATTCCAACAGCAACGTCGTGGTTTATGGCGAGTCTGGCACAGGCAAGGAGCTGATTGCGCGCGCTGTTCATTATAACTCTGCTCGCGCCGAGAAGCCTTTTGTGGCGGTGTCGTGCGGAGCAATACCCGAGACACTGCTTGAAAGCGAACTCTTTGGTTACGCCAAGGGGGCTTTCACCGGCGCCAATACTGATAAAAAGGGCCAGTTCGAAGTCGCCAATGGCGGGACGTTGTTTCTTGACGAAATCGGCGATGTCCCGGCCTCAATACAGGTTAAATTGTTGCGTGTCTTGCAGGAGCGCGAAATTACGCGTGTTGGTGGCACCAAACCATTCAAGATTGATATACGCCTAGTTAGTGCGACGAACAAGGATCTCATGGAGGAGGTCGAGGCGGGCAATTTCCGGCAGGATCTCTTCTACCGTTTGCATGTTGTGCCTATCCACTTGCCGCCACTGCGGGATCGCCGTTCGGATGTTCCGTTGCTGGCCGAGCACTTCCTTACGAAGTACTGCCGCGAGAACAATAAGGATATCAAGGGTTTCTCGCCCGAGGTCATGGATCAGATGATGGCTTACGGCTGGCCCGGCAATGTACGCGAACTCGAGAACATCGTTCAGCGCATTGTTACCTTTGAGGAAAGCGACATTGCGACGACCGAATCGCTGCCGACAAATTTTCGCCAGCAGGTCGAGCATCACGAGCGTCTTTTCCGCGAAGGCGTGGAGGATCTGGAGGTAATGGTCGATGAAGTCGAGCGGCATCATATCGTCCGAATGTTGCGTCAGACTGGTGGCAGACGCACCGAAACCGCGAGGCGGCTTGGTATCGACCGCCGCACGCTCTATGGCAAGATTAAAAAATACGGTATTACGCCGGATATGTATAAGTAAAAGGCGCATTATAGTTGGTTTCCAAAGACGCGGTGATCGCCGCGTCTTTTTTTATGGTCGGCTGCAAAACCTTTTGGCGTTTTCTGCGTTCAAAGGGGTGTAAGGATTTCCGCAAAATTTCACAGGGAGGAATTGGCATGGACCAAGATCAGAATAAAAACCCGAATTCGAACCCGAGTCAAAATCAGCCTAATCAACCCCAACAGCCGCAGCAGCCTGCATATCCTTATCAGAATATGCAGTACGGGAGGTCAGTTGGTCTCCCGCAATGCGAACCGGAGCCAAAAGAGCCGCCGGAGGACATCTGGGGCGGCGAGACGAGTACCAGAAAGGGCTTTTTGGGGATTGTCTCGCGGCTGTTGCGTTCGCGCGAAGGGATATTTGCCGACATCCGCGACAACAAAACCAGTGTTTCAGATACATTTGGGATGATTCTCGTGTCGCTGATTTGTTTTATCGCGTACGGCGCGGTGATGGGGCTGTACAACCCGCGCTTCTTTCCCCTGCAATGCCTTTATGGGGGTCTGAAGTTGCCGTTGGTGTTCTTGGGCACTCTTGTAGTGTGTTTGCCTGCGCTGTACGTAGTCAACGTCTTCATCGGCCTGCGGCTGCGCTTCCTGCAGATTATCAACATGTTCATGACGGCGGTTGCAGTAACGTCGATAGTGGCGGTGTGCCTGGCTCCAATCTCGGGTTTTTTCCTGCTGACGATCAAGGGCTTTGGCCGCTATCAGATGCTGTACCTTATCAATGTCGGCATCCTCAGTGCGTCGGGCCTGGCAGGGCTGGTGTATCTGTGGCGGGCGATGAGTTTTATGGGGCGGCACTACGAGAAGCGCGTGGGCATTCGTTTCCGTGGCAAAAACGTACTCCGTCTCTGGATGTTGATTTACATTTTTGTCGGGGTTCAGCTCGCATGGGAACTGCGGCCCTTCATGGTTAAGGAATTTTCGATTGAGCCTGACCAGCCCCTGGAGTTTGTTCGCAGCAAGCATTACGATTTCTACACGGTCTTTTTCCGTGCTATCGGCCAACAGCTCGATATAGTGCGCAGTGACGCCGAGGAGATAGATCTTCGCGTTGAGATGTTGCAAGTGCAGCTGGATAATGCGGTTGGGCACAAACAAGCACTGGAGGCAGAGATTGCTTCGGGTAAGCAGCATGCAAGAAGCAGGCAAAGTAATCAGCGCGAATTGTTGCGGCTTGAAAGAGAGATAAAGCAGATTGAGGATGATCTCGAAAAGGTCCTTGATGCTCGCGATAAATTCAAGAAGCAACGGGAGGAGCTGCAAAGAGATTAGCACGGCTTCGTAGTTGAGGCAAAACATAGCGCATATAAAAACCCGCGTCCGAGAGGTGTTAGCTCGAACGCGGGCGTTTTATTGCGTATGGGCCGCTAAACTTAGTGGTTTTGTCTTGGGCCTTGCGCACGGGCCCAAGGTGGCGCTATGCGCCTAACTACACTACAAAGCAGGTATTGTTTGACTGGTACCTCTGTGTTCGCCTTTTTTTGGGGAAAACCGACTTATTTTGTTTCTTCTTCGGTTTTCTTTTCTTCCTTCTTCGGGCTGTAGACGATGACCTTGCCTTCTTTTGTCTCGGTCTTGGTCATTTCAGCGAGTTTGGGGAAGTCGACTTTTGCAGCGGCTTCGTCTTTGAAAAGTTTGAGTGCTTTGCCATCGAATACGATGATGGTGTTGTCTTTAATGGTGTCTTTGATTGCGTCAAAGCCCTTCGGCAGACAATCGTTGACGACCTTTTCAAGAGTTTCTTTTTCAGCTACTTCTTCCTTCTTGGGGCAACCGACTACTGCGAGTCCGATTGCGAATACTGCTACGATAAGTGCGAACTTGGTAAAATTCATAACACCCTCCTTTAAGGATTTTCGCGATCATGGCACGACGAGCGGCCCTTTCGCTCTAATAAGAAAAGATAACACCTTTTTTGAACTAATTAATACCTGCTGTTTTCTTTGCAATACCCTTGCGCATTTTCAATTTATTATGGCGTCCCATACCAAAATATATAATACCGACATATACAGACCAATGTCCCGAACCATATATGCACCCAAATCATATTCGCCAAACTTGTTTTGTCAAGCATTCTTAAGAAAATTTTGGCGATTTCTTTATTGGGCCAAAAATAAATTTCAGAACACAATAATCACTTGCTCTAACGCTACAAGCCTAATATCGGTCGGAAAGCATACGGAGTATAGCATTTGCCTGATTTTTTTTTATTCCTGGTACCTTCATGATCTCTTCTGTGGTTGCGCGCGCGAGGCGTTCAATGCTCCCGAAAGTCTTTAGCAGGGCGGTTCTGCGGGCAGGCCCTATGCCAGCAATTGTGTCAAGAGGTGTGGCGAATTGCGCTTTGCCTCGGATTTTTTTATGGTAGATAATCGCAAAACGATGCGCTTCATCGCGAATTCGCTGCAACAAAAACAGTTCCG
>CAYSUZ010000016.1:0-10665 GCA_964434335.1 uncultured Planctomycetota bacterium
GGGGATCATGGCTGCAATTTTTTCGTCCTTGCCGAATTCGAGCATGTTGATGAGCGCGCGGCCTTTGGAGATGCGCGACATCTGCGGGATGTCGTATACCTTGAGCCAGTACGCCTTGCCGTGATCGGTGAAGAAGAGGATATAGTCGTGCGTCGAGGCCACGAAGAGGTATTCGATGAAGTCTCCCTCTTTGCGGTGTGCGCCGGTAACGCCCTTGCCGCCACGTTTTTGCTTGCGGTAGGTGGTCAGCGGCAGACGCTTGATATAGCCCTCATGACTTATGGTTACAGCGACGTCTTCCTCGGCGATCAGGTCTTCTATGTCGAAATCCTCGGCTTCGTTGGGTATGATTTCGGTACGGCGGTCGTCGGCGTACTTGTCCTTGATTTCGTGAAGGTCTTCTTTGATTATGTCCAGCACGAGATCGTGGTCGCCGAGAATGTTCTTGTACTCTTTGATTTTTTCGATCAGCTCGGCTAGCTCTGCCTGAAGTTTTTTGACCTCTAGCCCCGTCAGTCGCTGCAAACGCATCTCCAGAATGGCGACTGCCTGGACTTCGGAGAGTTTGAATTTTTTTACAAGATTCTGTCGAGCGGTTTCTACGTCAGGGCTTTTCTTTATGATTTCAATTACGGCATCGATGTTGTCGAGCGCGATCAGGAGACCATCCAGAATATGCGCGCGTTTTTCGGCTTTGTCCAGCAGGAATCGCGTGCGCCGCTCAATGACTTCGGTGCGGTGTTCGATGTAGCAGCTTAGCATCTGCTTGATGTTAAAGGTGCGCGGCTGGCCTTTTTCTATCGCCAGGAGTATCGCGCCGTAGGTGGTTTGCAGTTCGGTGTGTTTGAACAACAAATTGAGCGCGACGTTTGCGTCTTCTCCGCGTTTAAGCTCCACTACGATGCGCATGCCTTCCTTGTCGCTTTCATCGCGGATGTCGGAGATGCTTTTTACCGTACCCTTCTTTACCAGCCCGGCTATGCGTTCGATAAGAGTGGTTTTGTTTATCTGGTAGGGGATTTCGGTAATGATTATGTTGCGCTTATCGTTTTTAAGTTCTTCGATTGCGACGCGTGCGCGCAGAGTAATCTGTCCGCGGCCGGTTTTATAGGCTTGGCGGATGCCGCGCATACCACAGATGATTCCACCTGTCGGGAAGTCCGGTCCCTGGACGATATCCATGATTTCTTCGACGCTTACTTCAGGCTCGTTAATTATGCGGACGATCGCGTCGGAGATTTCGACCAGGTTGTGCGGCGGGATGTTGGTTGCCATGCCGACTGCTATGCCGCTGGCACCGTTGCACATCAGGTTTGGAAATTTGCCCGGAAGAACTTTCGGCTCAAGCCGCGTTTCGTCGTAGTTGGGCGCAAAATCAACCGTGTCGAGTTTGAGGTCCTGAAGAATCTCCATCGTTATCTTCGTCAGGCGCGATTCCGTGTAACGCATAGCAGCAGGGGGGTCACCGTCGACTGAACCGAAGTTGCCCTGGCCATCGACGAGCGTGTAGCGTACGTTGAATGGCTGCGCCATGCGAACCATCGTCGGGTAGACGATGCTTTCGCCGTGCGGATGGTAGTTACCCGATGTGTCGCCGCATATCTTGGCAGATTTCCTGTACTTCGATCCCGGGCTTAAGCTTAGGTCGTTCATCGCAACGAGAACGCGGCGCTGGCTGGGCTTGAGTCCGTCGCGTACGTCGGGCAGCGCACGCGCCATGATGACGCTGAGCGCATAAGTTAAATAACTACCCTTGAGTTCTTCTTCGATTGCGAGCGGTTGGATTGTTTCTCTGTTATTAAGCATTTCAGGCATAGATGTTGTTTTCCTGTTTCATGGTGTTGGGTGTTGCGTTATTTGTCTTTGGGAATTTGCTCAATGTAGATCGATTGTGGATATTCTTTTCGCAAAAGATCGAAAACTTCGGCGGCCGCTTCGAGTGCGTCGAGGTAGAAGTAGGCCATTCCGAGATTGAAGAGATATTCGTCAGCCGTCCGCGCTTTAATTACCTGTGTCAACTGCTTGGCGCTTTTGACCTTGTTCATTTTTTTCAGGATGGCAGCCTGATCTGTGGCCTTGGTGATGCCTTGGTAGCATTCTTCTTTAAGTTTTTTCTCTTCGGCTTTGTTGTTGAATGCGACGAGATTTTCGTTGGTTGCTGCCAGAAACATCTCAATGGCCTTGAGGGGGCGCTTGGTCTGTGCGTACACTTGCGCCAAACCTCGGTAGGCGTTGAAGCGGTAATTGTAGTACCCCTCCGGCCCTTCTTCGTAGGGGTCTGCGTCCATAGTCAGGATGCTTTTGAACATTTTTTCAGCCGTGGCGATGTCTTTCTTTTTCAGACTGATGATTCCGGCCTTAAGGGTTGCCTGGGCGGTGAGTGTGTTTCCTGGGGCGGAGAACAAAACATGCAGCCGCTTGAGCGCTTCGTCGTCCTTGCCTTCCTTCATATAGAAGTCCACCTGTGCCATCAGCACATGCAGCCGTGCAAGGGGGGCGGTGTTCTTGAATTTCGCTTGTGCTGTTTCGAGCAGTGCCTGCGCGTTGTCGTAGTTGCCCTTTTTTACGCATTCTGTTGCGGCGACGATGACCTCTTCGGCTTTGTCTTTGGCGTTGGCAATAGTTAGTAGGGCATTGGTGATTGTCTCGGCAAATTTCTTTGAGGCTTCCGGGCCGTTGGCTGTGATGATGCGCCCGTCGATCTCCAAATCTTTGCCCGTGTATTTGGCGCCGCCGTCGGTGAGCATTTTCTTGTAGCCTTCCGCGACCGTGGCGTTGCGGCCTTCGAGTATCCCGGCCTTGGCCATTATCGCCGGTGCGACGCCGATGGCAGCGAGTATCTTGCCGCGTTTTTTTACGATTCGCGTCAGCTCGAGCGCCTTCTTGCTTTTGATGTATTTATCCGCGCCCGGTCCTCCGATGAACACGATGGCGTCGATCATGCCACCTTCTTTGATACTGTTGAGAGCCTCGGAGAGCGTAACCAATGGGGTTGCCTTGAGTCCGTTAACGCCGGTGCATTCGGACAGTATGCGGTTGCCATCTGCATCTTGTGAGGCCAGAACGGCTGAGGCGACGATAAGGCGTGCGCCTTGCTTTTTGAGCGCATCGGTGGTTTGAGTGTATTCTGTGTTGTTAAAATCTTTCGGTGCAATCACGATGACAACCCGCATGTTTTGCAGAGGGCCGGTGGGAAGTGCGTCGTCGTCTTCCTCTTCTTCAGCGCAAAGGCCCACCGACATTATAACGGCGAACAACAAGACAAACAGTACTATCTCTCTGCGTTTCATGAACTAATCCTCTGGTAGATATGGGCTAATAGAAATGCACTCCCAGAACGTCTCCATCTATAGTTTGTATCAAAATAACCCCGTATTTTCAACGAAAAAGTCTCCTGCCCATTGACGCTGCGTTGAGTTGTATTCGCTTGACTTTTGCCCTATTGTCTGATAGCCTTTTTGCTTCGAGTTTTCGTCTTTTCGCATGATATAAAATGGAGGTAGGGATGAGGCACTACATTAAAGCGTCCCTTTGCATCCTGCTTTTGTGTTCGGTTTGTGCAAGTCCGGCTAAGGTCTTTTCGCAACCAGGTCGTGACTCTAGCCCAAATCCAAAAAACCCTAGCCAGCCCTCTACGCCTGGCTCTGAACAAGTGGTCTCTGCCAATGGTGTCGAACTTGTTGACCTGCTCAATGACATTTTTTCCAAGCGCCTTAAAATTACCTTCCTTTATGATGCGAAACTGCTCGTTGGCAAGACGGTCAATCTAACCGCGGTCAATGTTGCCGACGACAAATTGTTTTCCTTGCTTGAAACCATCCTGTCGTACCACAACCTTGCACTTGTTCACCCTTCCAACGACGGTCAGAAAATATACAAAATAGTTACGGCTAATACTGCCATACAAAACAACACGCCGTTATATGTGTTTTCCAAACCCGAAGACCTGCCATCCGGCAGCAAGGTCATAACCGTTATTTTCCACCTGAAAAACACCCAATCGCAAATCGTTCTCAATGCTATCAGGCCGCTGTTACGTTATCCGCAGGGTGGTGTCGAGGGTGGGGGCGATGTAGTGATTCTGGTTGATTGCGCCGACAATGTTCGGCGGCTCTCGGCGATTATTCGAGCAATGGACGTTAAGGGGCCGGATGCGGAGGTTTGGGTCGCAAAACTAAAATTTGCGCAGGCCGAAGCCCTTGCACCGAAACTCGAGCAACTGCTGAGCGCAAGTTCTATGGTTGGGAGTTCTTCTAATTCCAGGGGCAGATACCGTAGTTCACACGGCAATTCCGGCACGAGAGTCATTGCCGATCCTCGCACTAACTCGATAATGATAGCTGGCCACCAGAACATTATTGATATGGGCAAGATTATCATCAAGGAACTTGATACTCGCAGTGACATAGAACGTGTGATGGAGTTTTATACGCTTGAGAACACCTCTGCTGACGAAATAGCTTACACTCTTGGCGAGATGCTCGATGCCAATGTCTCCGCCAGTTTCTCCGGCGCCGGACAGGGTTTGGATCCGGGCGAAGACGGCGAAGGTATTGAAGGCCGCACTATGGTTGAGGAGCGAAAGTCCTCCAAACTCCAGCGCAAGCCCGAAGGAGTCAGTCAATCGGAGATCGACGCGATTCCGATGATTATTCCCGAGGCCAGCCTCAATCGCATCATTGTTATTGCTCCACCAAAGACACACTCCGAAATTGTAGAAGCATTGAAAGTACTCGACATTCGAAAATCGCAGGTTCTGATCGAGATCGCTATCGTCGAAATAACCGCTGACGACTCATTCAATCTCACGACGGAACTGGGCACGATGGACCTGGGCGATTCGACCTTTGGTTTTGGCAATACTTCCTTCGGCGTGACCAAGCGTACGGATACCAACGGCAACGGGGTTTTCGACCTGAGTGTTCCGATTACAGGACTTTCAGGGCTTTTGGCGGGCATCGCAAGCAAAAATCAGATACCGCTCCTGATTTACGCCCTTAGCACCAAAACAAATATCAACGTTGTATCGACACCACTGTTGCTGGTTAATGACAATGAAGAAGCCTTATTCGAAAGCATTCGTGAGGAGCCGACAACCGAACTGACCAATGGTGAAACAACCGATACCATTTCTTTCAAAGAATACGTCGAAGCGGGAATCAAGGTCAAGGTTGTACCCGCTATCAGCGAAGGCGGGAAATACCTCCGACTCTACATCGAACAGGATGTGGATTCCTTCATAGGTACTTCCTCGACCGCTGGCGTTCCCCCGCCTAAACAACGCAACCATCTGACCACCACCGTTACCGTGCCAAATAATAAAACCGTTATCATCGGCGGCATGGCGGTGCGTGACAAGACCGAGACGAAAAGCGGAGTTCCTTTTCTGAGCAAAATACCCATTTTGGGTTGGTTGTTCCGAAGCGAGTCCAAAAACAATACGCAAACACGACTCTATCTCTTTATCAGGCCACAGATACTAGACGATGCTGATTTTGGCGATCTGGAAAAAGTAACGAAGGAAAAGCAGGACGACATTAAGAAGCTGACCGAAAAAAAAGAAGAGAAGGATGAGGCTGGCGCGGATGATAGTGACAGCGATGAAGCTGATACCAAAGAGAAGAACGGCGACAGTAATCCCGAAAACGAAGCGTCCAAAACCGCACCGGCGATCCTGCCCAAGGGTGACGATGCGGAAAAGCCCGAAGAAAAGAAATAGCCAAATATGGCTTCAAGTGAACAAAATACGCCGACTAGTGGCGCAGCGCAATCGATTAGCACGTTGCGTCTGAATTCGGAATCGATGCCTGAACAGGAGTTCCTCCAACAGGCTGCCCAGCGGCTTGGGATGGAATTCTGCGAGACACTTGAAAACACCTACGGCAGCCTCGAATTCGCGTCGCAAGTCTCGGCCCACTTCGCGCGCTCCAAACTTGTGATAGGCCTAGGCAAGGTCAACGGTGTGATGAAAGTTGCCACCAGCCAGCCGCTGGACACATCTGTCTTTGACGATCTGGCCGACGTTCTCGACGTGCCGCTGGATCTGATGCTGGCCCCTAGCAACGAGATTTTGCGTGTGATCAGCGAGACCTACCAAAAGGATACGACTGCTGTAACACGCGTGCTCGATGAAATCGAGGGCACTAACATTGACGGCATCGCGCGCGAACTTGAGACGATTACCGACTTGATGGATATGGCTACCTCTGCGCCGGTAATCAAATTGATGAACCATATCCTTCTCCAGGCAATCCAGCTGCGTGCCAGTGACATTCACATCCAGCCATACGAACAACGCCTCGTGATCCGCTTTAGAATCGATGGTGTGCTTTACGATCGCATGACGCCGCCCAAAAAAATCCAGGATGCTCTCATTTCGCGCGTCAAGGTAATGGCCGAGATGGATATTGCCGAGCGCAGATTGCCACAGGACGGTGGCACGAGCGTTTTGATCGGCGATCGTGAAGTGGATATGCGAATTTCCAGTGTGCCGACTTCCTTCGGCGAGCGCATCGTGATTCGTTTGCAGGACAAGAGCGCCGATATTTACAGCATCAACAAGATAGGCCTCAGCGCGCTGGACTTGGAGATGCTTGGCCGCTATATCCGCTATACACACGGGATACTGCTGGTTACCGGGCCGACTGGCAGCGGCAAAACCACCACGCTGTACTCGATGCTCAAGGAAATTAATTCGTCGGAGAAAAACATTATCACCGTCGAAGACCCCATAGAATATTTGCTTCCCGGAATTAGCCAGATACAGGTTTCTGATAAGAAGGGCCTGACTTTCGCGCGCGGGCTGCGTTCGATTGTCCGGCAAGACCCTGATATAATCATGGTCGGCGAAATACGCGATCTCGAAACCGCGCGCATTGCGATACAGGCCTCATTAACCGGCCATCTTGTGCTTAGCACCCTGCATACCAACGACTCTGCTGGTGCTGTTACGCGTCTGCTTGATCTCGGCGTCGAACCATATTTGGTTGCCTCGTCGCTGATCGGAGTGGTGGCGCAGCGTCTTGTTCGCATGGTTTGTCCGCACTGTCGCCGACCAATCGAAGCGCCGCGCGAAGAATTGCAGGAACTTGACATTGACGTGGCCGCCTCTGGGAATATTCAATTTTATACCGGCGAAGGCTGCGACGAGTGCATGAACACTGGTTTTAAGGGCCGAACAGGAATATACGAGGTGTTGCCGATTGCGGAAGAAGTGAAAAATCAAATTGTTGAGCATGCTTCCGCGACCGAAATTAAAAAAGCCGCTATGCGCCGTGGACTGGTAACGCTGCGCATGGAGGGCAAGCAGAAAATTCTTGACGGACTGACTACCGCCGACGAAGTTATCCGCGTAACACAGCGCGAGGCGTTCCTCATGTAAGTTCTCTCCGCAATGAGACGGGGGGAGAGTAGAGCAAACATGCCCGTATATCAATATAAGGCTATTTCACGAGACGGCAAAACCCGTAGCGGCACAAGAGAGTCCAGCTCGCGCGGCGAAATTACGGCCGCCTTGAAAGAGGATGGCCTTTTTGTAACTGATATCCGCCCGATTACTGGCGAGAACTCTGCCGCCCGCGACTTCCTTCCTAAATGGCTTGCAGGTCGCCGCCTCCAGGCTATTGCCGTCGCCACGCGACAGTTAGCTACTTTGCTCAAGACAGGCGTATCGTTGATACGCGCGCTTGATATTGTAGCTGAACAATCCGAGACCGAACATCTGCGGCACGTCTTCAGCGATTTGCGCGAGCGCGTTAGCAAAGGCGAAACACTGGCCGATGCGATGTCGACACATCCGGGATATTTCGACGATCTTTATGCGAACATGATTCGCGCAGCAGAGGCCAGCGGCGAGATGGATCGCGTATTGAGTATGCTGGCGGACTTTGCCGGCAAGCGCAATCACCTGCGCAACAAAGTTATCTCCGCGATGATTTATCCGGCGGTATTGATGGTGATGGGGACAGGCGTTGTATTGATTTTGTTGATCTTCGTTGTTGACAAGATGAAAGACCTTTTCAAAGAGCGCGGCGCCAATCTTCCCCTGACAACGGAAGTCCTGCTTGCTGTGAGCAATTTCACAAAACAATGGTGGTGGGTTATGTTGTTGTGTATCCTTTCTATCTTGTTTGCATTTATCTGGTTCAAACGCACTCCGCGCGGCAAGTACGCGATAGACAGCGCCGTTATCCGCATTCCCGTCGTCGGCAATGTAATAAAGAAGCAGGCTATCATGCGCTTTGCCATGACTTTTCAGGCCTTGCTGGGCAGTGGTCTCTCGGTAACGGACAGCTTGCGGATACTCAAGCGTGTCATGCAGAATTCGCTGATGCGCGAAGCGATAGAAACTATTTACGAACGAATTGTGGAAGGCGCGGATATCGCCACGCCGCTGCAAAAAACCGGAATGTTTCCTCCGATGGTTGGACACATGATAGCGGTAGGCGAAGAAAGCGGCCAGATGGAAGAAGTTCTCACGACTATATCCGATGCTTATAAAGATGAAGTGGAAACTTCGCTGGATCGTCTGACAGCCCTTATCGAACCTGTCATGATCGTAGGGATGGCCGTGATTATCGGCTTTATCGTTATGGCGGTGATGCAACCCATTATTGAGATGAGTAATCTTGTTTGAGGTAATTTGCATGAAGAATAGAATACGCAATGACCGCGGATTTACGCTTGTAGAGATCATGGCGGTCGTAGTAATTATCGGGCTTTTGGTTGGCGCGGCAGCGTTTGTTGTCCTGCCGAAGATATTGCGCACAGAGCAAACCGTAGCCAAAATGGAAATAGAAAACTACAAAGATGCCGTTATAGAATTTAGATTAGAGTGTGGCTACTATCCAGAGCAGCTTATAGAATTAACCAAAAAGCAGGATATATCGAATGGAGAGACAGTAGGCCCATGGATGGACAAAATAAAGCTGGATCCCTGGGGCAACGAATATGACTACAGCAAAAATAACGGAAGCGATTTTGAGATCAAATCATTTGGCGCCGACGGCTCAGAAGGCGGCGAAGAAGAAAACAAAGACATCTCCAACAAATAAGATTAGAGATGATTCCCGTGATCTTTTTTCGGCGTGATGAACGCAGCAGCATCGAATCGAGTGCATGTCATTGCATGACCGAAAAGGGATTTACACTGATAGAAATGATGGCCGTTGTCGTGATTATTGCGATTTTCGTGACGGTTGCTATTCTCAATGTTGACTCCATCCTGCCGACTTACGAACTTCGTCAGACCGCGCGTCAGGTTGGCAACGTAATCCAGCGCGCCAAATCTTACGCCAAGCACCAGGCCCGCGACATGGCGATCATGTATGATTTCGAAAACAACATCTGTTGGATAGTGCCTGCCGAGGCGGAATTTGACAAGACGGAACCGCACAAATACGCGCTCAAAACATATCGCCTGCCGGATGGCATGGAATTCAACAAAATCGTCTTCGCCGACGATTCCAGCGTTGAGACCGATATCCGAAGTGTTAGAGTGAGCAGCGCTGGTCTGGTTGTGCCGCATTATGTTCACATCGAGAGAGAGGGCAAGCGCAAGTACACCGTGATGGTCAGGATGATGGCCGGGACAGTGGAATATAGTGATGGCTACGTGAGACCGGAGTATGATGATGCGCTCGGTGAGTGAAAATCTGCGCGGTCAGCGCGGCATTTCGATGGTCGAGGTAATGGCCGCGATCATGATCATAAGCATTGCCGTTATCGCCTTGCTGGTGGCGCGTAATAATAACCTTGCGCGCATGGTAGACGAGCAAAGCCGCTTTCAGGCGAGTCGGCTTGCCGAAAAAACGCTCAACGAGGCACTGGTTCTGATCCGTACTGGCAGCAAAAAAGCTGCCGACTACGACAGCGAAAGCGGTTCTTTGGAAGAAGAAGGATTGCGCTGGACGTTCGAAATATCGGATGTGGAAATCACGGAAATATTTGACGACGAAAATTCCGAGACGCTTGAGGGCGTGGCGTTGTTGACCATCCGTGTTTATTACAAAAGTGGTGCCGAAGAGCGCTCAGTGCAATACAGTTCGGTCGTGCGAATTGATGAAACCGAAAAAAAATAGCGGCATGACTCTGGTGGAGTTGCTGGCCGTAATTTTGATGACTTCAATGATCATGTTGAGCATTGGCTCGGTTATCTATTACACAGTTGATGCAGTCAATTTGGTGGAAGCGATTGCGCGCACGCAGGAAATCGAACGGGGCATAGATCGTGTACTGACCGAAGACATGCGCCTGATGCGAATTGATAATAACCGGGAATTTGTTGTTGCCAAAGACCGCTTGGCCGACGAAGAGGGCGAACTGGTTTCATTTGTAATCGACAAGCCGCGATTTCTCGATCTTGAAGAGAGCGAGAGAGATGTGAGGGTGAGTTATCATTTGGATGCGTCGCCGGATCATTTCGGAGAGTACCGGCTGTTGCGGCGCGAGACCTCGACGCTTGGCGAGAAAAAGTATACCGCCGTTGTTTATGATAGGGTGTTGTCGGCGGAGGTGCAATTTCTCGACCGGGACAAGTGGGGCTACGCATGGGATGCGCGGGCGGCCAACGCCTTGCCTGCGGCGATTAAGTGGAATCTGGAAGTCCTGATATCTTCCGAGTATACAAAACAGCAAAATATTCATCGAAAGATCGAGATCATTATC
>CAYSUZ010000017.1:0-10150 GCA_964434335.1 uncultured Planctomycetota bacterium
GGTCGGACGGTGGACAGCAACTCGGCCCACATCGCGCGCGCACTGAAATTGCACGGCTACGCAATCGCGGCCTTTCATCAGGTCGGCGACGACATGCGCGAAATCACCGCTGCCATGCGTCTCATCGCCTCCCGCGCGGACTTCTGCATCTGCACCGGCGGCCTCGGCCCGACGCGAGACGATCTCACGCGCGAAGCCGTTGCGCAGGTTTCGGGCAAACTTCTTGTCGAAGATGCGCCGTCGCTGGCCGCTATCCAAGCGCGTTTCGAGAAATACGGCCGCGAGATGCCCGCGAGCAACGCGTGTCAGGCGATGTTCCCCGTAAATTCGCGCGTCCTGAAAAATAGCATCGGCACTGCGCCAGGCTTCGTTGTCGCTGTGGGCGATTGCAAATTCGCGTGCATGCCCGGCGTCCCGCGCGAGATGAGCGTTATGCTTGATGACGAGTTGATACCGGCGCTGCTCGAGATCAGCCCGCCGCAGGTCTGCATGAAATCGCGCGAACTCAAACTCTTCGGCATTTCTGAATCGTCGCTGGCCGACAAACTCGGCGACCTCATGGATCGCGACAAAAATCCCTCCGTCGGCACTTCGGCCAAAGACGGCGTGATTTCGATAATCCTCCGTTCGACGGCGCAGAGCGCGGCGACGGCGGAGTTTGCCCTGACGACAATTGACGACAGAATTCGCGCGTTGGTTGGTGAGTATGTTTTCGGTGTGGGCGACGCGACGCTCGAAGGCGCGCTTGCGGTGAGGCTTGCCCAGCGTGGGATGACTATCGCCACGGCGGAATCCTGCACGGGCGGGATGATTGGCGCGATGCTGACAAACGTGCCAGGGATTTCGGTGCACTTTCTGCGCGGCGTTATTTGTTACAGCAACGCGGCCAAGACCGAGCTGCTCGGCGTAGCGCAGGAGCTGTTGGCGGCGAACGGCGCAGTAAGCGAGGAGGTCGCGCGGGCATTGGCCGAGGGCGCACGACGCACGGCGAACGCCGACATCGCCGTGGGCGTTACAGGCATAGCCGGGCCGGATGGTGGCTCGGAGGAAAAACCGGTGGGGCTGGTCTATATTGCCGTGGCGGACGCGCAGGGCACTGACGCGCGGGAATTTCGCTTTTCTGGTGATCGCGTTATCGTTCGCGAACGATCGGCGCGGACTGCGATCAACATGGTTCTCAAACGTCTGGGCGGTTGACGGCGGATTTGTTTTTGCGGTCGAAGATCAGGAACAGCGCAGGCAGCAGGTACAGGTCGGCCAGCAGCGCCACACCCAGCGCCGACGAGGTAAGCACTCCAAAATAGAACACCGGCGCGAATTCCGAAAGACAGAACACCCCAAATCCCGCACACGCTGTCAGCGTCGTCGTTATCATCGGCCTGCGCACGACCGCGAACGTGCTGCCGACGGCCTCGCTGTTTGATTTGCCCGCCAGACGCGAGCGACGATAATGCGCGAGGAAATGAATCGTATCGTCCACTGCGATTCCTAGGGCGATCCCCGCCACCAAAACCGTTGCGATGTTGAGCGTCGCGCCTATCACTTTAATCATTCCCAGCGCAACCACGACCGGCAGAAGGTTCGGCACGAGGCTAATAAGTGCGGTCTTGAGCGAACGGAAGATCAGTAGAATTACAATGAAGATCACGCCGAAAGCGATCGCAAAACTGTTGAGCTGTGTGTGCGTTATGTTTTTTTGCGTCTCGACGAGCAGCGGCATACTGCCGGTGATTGTGGCTGATTCGATTGCGGGGTCGAGCTGGGCAAGGTGTGCGCGGAATTTGTCCAGCATGGACTTGTACTTCGACGAGGAGAAGGTGTGCGCGAAGGTTTGAATGCGCACCGTTTTGTCGTCGGACGTTACGTAATTTTTCCATGTGGGCAGTTCGGTTTTGAGTCGTTTTAGGAAGATGTTGCGGTATGGAATGTTCACAGGAATCCCCGCGATTTTCTTACTATCCTGCGGTAGTGCATAGGATGCGGGATCATATTTTCTCTCGTAAGAATAATTCGCGGCCTTCGCAAGATCGATATACGAGACGGTTTTTTTGACATCGGGTTGGTCGTTGAGGAAATCCTGCATTCTGCGCACTGCTTCCAGCGACTCTGCTTTGTAGTAGGGCTGTTTAAGTTTGATAACAAACTCGCAGGTAGTTCCGCCGGAGTAGTCCTCGGCCGCAAGCATCGCTGCCTTTACTACGGGCGTATCCTCTGGGAAAAAACTTAGCGTGTTGGCATCCGATTCGATCCATTGCAACGAGAAGAGAGCGCCTGCGATTATGAGCACACTGAGGATGATGGCGATGGTGCATGTAGTTTTGCCGGGTGGTTTGCATGTGGTTTTGCGCACGAGGGCCGGGGTGAGTGCGAGCCATTGCACGCGACCGAGAAAAAGATAGCCCAGCGGCACGACGAGGAAAACCGCGAAGAACGAGATCATGATTCCCGCTGCGCCGAAAATCGCCAAATCTCGTATTGGCGAAACCTTGCTCACGGCCAGCGAGGCAAAACCCGCTGCGGTCGTGAAACATGCAAAGAAACACGGCGAGCCGACCGTGGCGCAGGCATGAATTATCGCCGGGCGCAGGGTGTCGCCGTTGGCGATGTTGCGACGAATGGCGGCGAGCATATGGATCGCGGCAGATAGGCTGAGAAAAAACACCAGCGGCGGGATCATCATCGTTACCAGATTCATCGTGTTGCCGCTAATCCAAAACAGGAACATAGTGGCTGCGACCGAAATCCCCGCGCCAAGTATCGGCAGGATCACTCCGGAAAGTCGGCGGAAGATCACAAGCAGGATTAACGCCGAAAGGCCAATCATACAGGGCATCAGTATCCCGGTCTGGCGGCTGCTGGCGACATTGATTTCGACATTGATCGGTGTTGCGCCGGTAACGCTCCACTCGCTCTCGTTGTCGAAGGTTTCGAGCAGGACGCGGTAGGTGTCCGCCATTATTGCGCCGCGTCGCTCGCTGATATCCTTTTCAAGCATCAGGAATTGCGCGCATGATGTTCCGTTTTTGGCGATGGATTTTCCGTCTTTGGCAATGAGCGTGCGTTTGAACAGCTCCATGTTGGCGAAATACTTTTTTGCATCTGTTTCGTCGATGTCCAGTTCTTCGAGGACGCGGCTCATGCAGAGCACATCGCGGATGCCGTCTATTTCGTCGAATTTCGCGGCGAGTGCGTGGTCGGCGGCGATAGATTGCGAATCGTAGATGTCGGCGCGGCGCGTGATGACGAGTATGAACTGCTCCGAACCGAACTTGTCGGAAAAGTCGTTGTATTGGGCGAGGTTTTTGTCGTGAGGGTCAAACCATGACTCAAGCGTATTGTCGGTTTTGATGCCAGTCATGCCCCACACGCCCGCGACCGCGATTAATATTGCGACAAGCGAACATATCAGGGGGTGGGCTAGTATCCAGGCGATAGCTTTTTTGGTCAGTGTTGTCAAGGCTGTCCCTTAGTTTCGTTTTGCTGGGAAATTGCTGCGTGATTATACCGCATTGCGCTGTTCTGGCAAGGGGAAGGGTGGGCGATTCTTGCCGGAGGCCTAGAAGTGAGTTATTTCGAGTTGATGCGTGGTGACGTGCGAGAGACATATTATGAAATGATGAAGCAGGGAAATTTCAAATTTATTGCTGAAAAAATCAATGGTGAAAACGGTTATTGCATTTCCCAGACTGATCCCGTATTTCGTATGAAATATCATTTCAAGAAGGTCGATGGTACATGGAAGATGGATATGTTAAAAACATCTAAGGCCGCAAATGATTTTCTGCGCGATGTCCTTGGTGTATTTTCCGGCAATATGGATCCATATGAAGAGATGAAGACTGACAGTTAGACGTAAATTATAGTGCGAAATAAAAAAGCCGACTCCGCAAAGAAGTCGGCTTTTGTGTGCTATTTATTTTGCTTACGTGCCCATATTCCACGAGGCGAGATACTTGACCTGTTCGGAGGTGAGCGTGTCTATTGCGATGCCCATGGATTCGAGCTTAAGTCGCGAGACCCAATCGTCGATTTCCGCGGGAACCATGTAGACTTTGGGTTCGAGTTTTACTTCAGGCTTCATGCACCATTCGGTGGCGAGCGCCTGGACTGCGAAACTCATGTCCATTACGCATGCGGGATGACCTTCGGCGGCGGAAAGGTTTATCAGCCGTCCGTCGGCCAGAACGAACACACGGTTGCCGTTGTCGAGGACATATTCGTCGACGAAATTCCGAACATCACGGTTGATAGTCTTGACCATCTTGGCCAGGCCTTCGAGATCGAGTTCGACGTTGAAGTGGCCGGAGTTGCACACGATCGCGCCGTCCTTCATTACTTTGAAGTGTTCGGGGCGGATGACGTGGATGTCGCCGGTCAGTGTGCAGAATATGTCGCCGATCGCGGCGGCTTCTGCTATGGGCATGACGCGGAAACCGTCCATAACCGCTTCGAGCGCCTTGATGGGTTCGACTTCGGTTACGATGACGTTGGCGCCCATGCCGCGCGAGCGCATTGCGAAGCCTCGCCCACACCAGCCGTAGCCCGCTACGACAACGTTCTTACCCGCGAATAGTGCGTCCGTTGCACGGATAATTCCGTCGATGGTGGACTGGCCGGTACCGTAACGGTTGTCGAAGAAGTGCTTGGTTTCGGCGTCGTTAACGGCGATGACGGGCAGCTTGAGTGCGCCGTCTTTTTCCATTGCGCGCAGTCGGATAACGCCTGTGGTTGTCTCTTCCATCGATCCCCTGATGTTGGCGATCTTGTCAGGATAATCGTTATGTATGGTCGAGAGCAGGTCCGCGCCGTCGTCCATTGTGACGTTGGGGCTGTGTTCGATACAAGCCTTGATGTGCTTGTAATAGGTGTCGCGGTCTTCACCACCGATGGCCTGGATGGCGATGCCGTACTCCTGCACTAGCGCCGCGGCCACGTCGTCCTGCGTGCTCAGCGGGTTGGAGGCGCACAACATTGCTTCTGCGCCGCCTGCCTTGAGTGTACGCATCAGGTTGGCGGTCTCGGCTGTGACGTGCAGACATGCCGAAAGCTTCATGCCCTTGAACGGCTTTTCTTTCTCGAAGCGCTCGCGGACTTTTTGCAAAACGGGCATATCGTTGTCGGCCCATTCGATTCGTCGTTTCCCCTCCGCCGCTAGGCCAAGGTCTTTAACGTCATAATTCATCCAGGTTCTCCGTTTGTGAAGTATTTTCGATTACAAACCGCAGGCCGTTTTTAGGTCAGCGATTTTGTTGGTTTTTTCCCTAGTGAATTCCGGCTCAGATCTGCCGAAGTGCCCGTAAGAGGCGGTCTTGCGGTAGATGGGTTTGAGCAGGTCGAGATATTCGATCATCATTTTGGGTTTTAGCGGGAAGATTTCGCGCACAGCCTCGACGAGTTTATCGTTGTCGGCTTTGCCCGTGCCGAAGGTGTCGACCATGACCGAAACGGGTTCAGCGACGCCGATGGCGTAGGCGAGTTGCACTTCGACGCGGTCGGCTATGCCTGCTGCGACGATGTTTTTGGCGATGTGGCGTCCCATGTAGGAAGCTGTGCGGTCAACCTTGGAGGGATCCTTGCCGGAGAACGCGCCGCCGCCATGGCTGCCCATACCTCCGTAGGTGTCGACGATGATTTTGCGTCCGGTTACGCCGCAGTCGGTCGCCGGACCGCCGTGCTCAAAGCGTCCCGTCGGGTTGACGAAATATTTGGTTTCGGCGTCGAGCATTTTTGCGGGTATGACCTTGTCGATGACAAGTTTGATCATGTCTTCGCGTATCTGCTCGTTTATTGCTTCGGGGGTGTGCTGCGTCGAGATGACGATCGCGTTAACGCGCAGGGGTTTGTCATCTTTGTATTCGATGGTTACCTGACTCTTGGCGTCGGGACGCAGATATGTAAGTTCTCCTGCCTTGCGGATTCTGGCGAGTTCTATCAGGAGCTTGTGGGAATACATCAGCGGCATCGGCATTAGTTCTTTGGTTTCGTTGCAGGCATAGCCAAACATCAAGCCCTGGTCGCCTGCGCCCATTTCATGCTTGGATGTTTCGTCGACACCCAGCGCGATGTCGGGAGATTGCTTGTCGATGCTGGTCAGGATCGCGCAACTGTTGCAGTCGAAGCCCATTCTTGGATCTGTGTAGCCAATTTGTTTAATGGTTTCACGCACCAAATCCGGGATGTCGATGTAGCAACCGGTCGTGATTTCGCCCGCGACCAGAGCCATGCCTGTGGTTACCATTGTTTCGCAAGCCACGCGGCAGTTTTTGTCACACTCGATCATTGCGTCGAGTACTGAATCCGAAATTTGGTCGGCTACTTTGTCGGGATGTCCTTCAGAGACTGATTCACTTGTGAAAAGTCTATTTGTCATTAGACGCTCTCCTTATTTGTAATGATCTTTGAGCCTTTAGGCGTTAGATACAGGTAATTCGCTAATAAGCGCGGCTACTGTGCGCTGCGCGGCACCCTTCTGTTCCCTTACTGTTTCTCGTGCTCTTAGTGTCATGTCCGCCGTTTTGATCGGGTTGTCGAACAAGAAATCCAAGGTAGTTTCGAGATCGTATGTGCCTGTTACCAACTTGGCCGCATCGCAGCCCAGCAGCATCTCAGCGCTGTCGCGGCAACTCTCTGTGTGCGGCCCGAAAAGGGTCGGGATGCCCAGCGCCGCAGGTTCCAAAACGTTGTGCCCGCCAACATTCGCTACACTCCCGCCAACAAAAGCCGCTGAGGCAAGCCCGTAAACGCTGGCGAGTTCTCCGATTGTATCAACAATAATTACTTTGTGCTTAAGCGAGTCCGGCGGTGCGGGCTGCCTGTCGAGATTGCTCTTGATGGCAAACGGGAAACCGTTTTCGGCCAAAAGAGCCTGTATTTCTCTTACGCGTTTCACGTGACGCGGCGCCAGTATTAGTCGCAGGTTGTCGTATTTGGCGCGAAGCCTGCCGAAGGCCTCAAGCAACACCTTTTCCTCGCCGTGATGCGTACTCCCGCCGACGATGATTTTTTCGCCGGGAGTTATCTGGAATTTATCGCGCAATTCGGCAAGGATTCTTTCTTCGATGCTCTCGCGCATTATATCAAATTTTAAGTTTCCGGTCACGCGTACTTTTTCACGCGCCACCCCCAACGCCAATAGTCGCTCAGCGTAGGTGTCATTTTGAACGCAGAACATCGAGATTTGGCCTAATAATTTTGTGCCTAATCCGGCAAATTTGTTTAGCGTGCGCATCCGGCGCGTGAAATTTTCCGAAACCACCCCGTTTATCACAAAGACCGGAACATTTTCGCGTCGGCAGGTGGCGAGAAAGTTCGGCCAGATTTCCTTCTCGATCATAACTGCGGCGGTGGGGCGGAGTCGTGCGATGTCGCGGCGCACGGTAAAGGTGAAATCAATCGGAAAGTAGAATACCGGGCAGTCGAAATGTTTTTTTGCCTGTCGGTTGCCTTCTGGTGTAATGGTTGAGACAGCTGTTTTCCAGTTCGGCAGAGTGTTGGAAAACTCCGTTATAAAGGGCTGCGCTGCCAAAGTTTCGCCAACCGAAGCGCAGTGTACCCACAGGCACGGGGCGTCGGAGTCGCGCAGGGGGATGTTGCCGAAGCGCTGCGAAAAGCCTTTGCGCCATCGCGCGTCGGTCAGCATCTTGAAGCCGATAACCGGCGAGGCTGCAGTGAGTGCGGCTCCGTAGAGTATGTTGAGCGCTATCGACAAATGCGCGTCCTTTTTGGTTGCATGGTTATAGATTCCTGCCGCAGCACTTTTTGTGTTTTTTACCGCTACCGCAGGGGCAGGGGTCATTGCGTCCTACCTTTTCGTCTTTCTTGACGATGGGTCTGGCTTTTTCTGATTGCTGGCTGGCGGCTACTCCTGCCGACATCTGTCGCTGCATGGCCGAGCCTGCTTCGATGTTGAACGATTGATGTTTGGCTTCACCGCCCTCGTAATGGTTGCGCGCCGTTTCGCCCTCGACTAGCGTCATCTTGAAAATCTTTGACGTAACGTCGTCTTTAATCGAATCCATCATGTCGTTGAACATCTTGGTGCCTTCGATTTTGTAGACGACCTTTGGGTCTTTTTGCGCCATGCCTGACCATGAAATCGCGCCGCGCAGGTAGTCCATCGCATAAAGATGGTCTTTCCATTTTGAGTCTATTGAGTCGAGCAGTATGAAGCGCTCGATTTTCCGCATTCGCTCTTCGCTTTCCGTAACTTCGCGAGTATCGTATTCGCGTTCCATCTTTTCGATCAGGAATTTGTCGATGTTGTCTACCGGCATCTCGCGTAGTTTTTCGGTGGTCACTTTGCTGCGGAATGTCGTGCGGAACCACTCGGCCAGTCCTTCGAAATCCCATTCTCCTTTGTTGCCGCCTTCGGGCAGATAGACATAGTCGATCACATGATAAATTCGCTCACGGATCATCTCCAGGATCGTTTCCTTTAAGGCTATCCCTTCCAGTACGCGCTGGCGAGTGGAGTAGATGGATTTGCGCTGCATGTCCATCACTTCGTCGTATTCAAGCAGGTTTTTGCGAACGGCGAAGTTTTGCGATTCGACGCGCTTCTGCGCCTTGGCGATCTGGCGAGAGACCATTGGCGAGGTGATGTCCTGGCCGTCTTTCATGCCAATGCGCTGCATCCAGGTTTTGGCCAATTCGCCGCCAAACCTGCGCATGAGGGGGTCTTCCATTGCGACGTAAAATTTTGATAAGCCGGGATCGCCCTGACGACCTGCTCGTCCGCGCAGTTGGTTATCGATACGTCGCGCGTCGTGGCGTTCGGTGCCGATTACAGCTAGTCCGCCGAGTTCGACTACGCCCGAGCCGAGTTTGATGTCGGTGCCGCGGCCAGCCATGTTGGTGGCGACCGTTACCGAGCCGGGTTGACCGGCCTGTGCGATGATAGAAGCCTCACGGCCGTGATTCTTGGCGTTGAGCATTTCGTGTTTTATGCCGCGCGTCTCTAGTATCTTGTCAATGCGCTCGTTGTTTTCGATTGATGTTGTGCCGATAAGTATCGGCTGGCCGGTTTGATGAACGCGTTCAACTTCGTCGCAGATGGCGGTGTATTTTTCCTTGTCGGTACAGTAGACAATATCGGCAGAGTCGTCGCGGACGCAGGGTTCGTTGGTCGGGATCAACACGGTTTCCATGCCGTATATCTTGTCAAACTCTCCCGCCTCGGTCATGGCTGTGCCTGTCATACCGGCGAGCTTGCCGTACATGCGGAAAAAATTCTGGATCGTTATTGTGGCCAGAGTCTGATTTTCGCCCTCTATCTTGATGCCTTCTTTGGTTTCTACCGCCTGGTGCAGTCCGTCGGACCAGCGGCGACCGGACATGAGGCGTCCGGTGAATTCGTCGACGATGACGACCTTGCCTTCTTTGATGATATATTGCACGTCTTTGTTGTAGAGGTGATGGGCGCGCAGGGCGTTGTCGATAAAGTGTGGCCAGTCCATGTTGGCCGTTGTGTAGAAGGACTCAACGCCGATAATTTCTTCGGCCTTCTCAATGCCTTCATCTGTGAGCACGACCTGGTGTTCTTTTTCTTTAACCTCGAAGTGCTCGCCTTTTTTCAAACGCCTTGCGACCTTGTCGGCGCCGGCATATTTGTCGGATTTTTCGTCGCTGGGGCCGGATATGATCAGCGGCGTGCGCGCCTCGTCGATGAGGACGCTATCAACTTCATCAACGATCGCGTAGTCGAGTGATCCCTGCGCCTGGTATTTGGTGTTTGGCTTCATGTTGTCGCGCAGGTAATCGAAGCCGAACTCGGAATTTGTGCCGTAGATGATATCGCAGGCGTATTGTTCTTTGCGGTCGGGAGGCTCCATGTCGTTTTGGATGCAGCCGACAGTCAGGCCGATACCTTCGTAGACTGGCCCCATCCACTCGCGGTCGCGGTGCGCAAGATAGTCGTTGACCGTAACAAGATGCGCGTGTCCGGCGAGCGCGTTTAGACTCAGCGGCATTGTCGCCACCAGCGTCTTGCCTTCGCCTGTCGCCATCTCGGTTATTCTGCCGGAGTGCAGTACAATTGCGCCGAGTACCTGTACGTCAAACGGACGCATGTGCTGGGGGGTGTTGCGCCTCGCTCTTTCACGTACGAAGGCAAAGACCTCGACCAGCAGGCTATCGAGCGTTGCGCCGTCGG
>CAYSUZ010000018.1:0-10001 GCA_964434335.1 uncultured Planctomycetota bacterium
TACCGTTTTGAAGTTTGTGCGCCTGACGTAGACGAGCGAATCGATCCACAAAAAACCCTCGCGAACAACGCCATCGCGTTGGCCGAAAAAAAGGCTCTCGCCTCAAGAGGGCGATGTCGTGCCGATATTATTATCGCATCGGATACGCTGACCGCGATCAACGGAGAAATCATTGGCAAGCCCGTTGACGATGCCGATGCCCGTCGCATTCTGCGGAAATCCAGCGCCGCAGCCACATCCGTTGTTACGGCGATATGCGTGCTGGACGCGCGCGACGGACGAATATTGTGCGAGGCCGACGAAGCGATTGTCCATATGCGAGAACTCACCGACGACGAGATTGCGGATTACGTGGTTTCCGGTCAGGCGCAGGGCAAGGCCGGGGCTTACGCTATCTGCGAGGAAGATGATCCCTTTGTCGAGCGCATCGAGGGCGATATCGATACGGTTATGGGATTTTCTGCGCGCCTGTTCGAGCAATTGCTCGGGCAGCTGCTTTTCGAAAGCGGAGGTCAGCAATGATAATCGTTTACACCGCATGCAAGGACGAAACCGAGGCGCGCATAATTGCCACGGCCCTGCTTGATGAAAAATTGATAGCCTGTGCCAATCTGTTTCCTTGTCGGTCGCTGTACCGCTGGCAGGGCGAGTTTTGCGATGAATCGGAATGCGCCATGATAATGAAGACCTGCGCCGAACATTGGCACAAAATTCGGGAACGGATCGCACAGCTGCATTCCTACGATCTGCCGTGTATTGAGCGGGTCGAGTCTGAGGCGAGCGTGGAGTTTGAGGCGTGGGTTCGCGGCGAAACAGCGCTCTAAGCGAACTTAACCACTGAAATCTGCTGGTATTGACCGCCTGCATTGATATAATCAGCCGATTGCAACCAGTACGGAGAATTGCGCTTGAAAGAACAAATACAAAATATACTCGCCGAAGCCAAAAAAGCCCTTGTTGTCACAGCGAATTCCGAGGCGCTCGAAGGCATTCGCGTTAAATATTTGGGCCGCAAAGGTGTTTTCAAAGACATCATGTCTGGCATGGGCAAACTTGCGCCTGAAGCCCGCAAGGAAATCGGCGCGCTGGCCAACAAAGTCAAAAAAGAGATAGAACGCCTCGTCAACGAGAAGGCGGCTTTGGCCGCACCCGCGTCTGCTGCGAAAAAGAGCGCCTACGACGTTACCTTGCCCGGCAAGAAGTGTCCCGTTGGTTCGCATCATCCGATTAAAATAGTGGCCAACGACCTCAAGCGCATTTTTCACCAGCTTGGTTTCACCTGGATCGAAGGCCCGGAAGTTGAAGATCAGTGGCACAACTTCGACGCGCTTAACATTCCTGCCGAACACGTGGCACGCGACGAGTCGGACAATTTCTACTTTTCCGACGAGCAGATACTGCGCTCGCAGACATCGTCATTGCAGATCCGCTACATGGAAGACAACAAACCCCCTATCCGCATCATCGCGCCCGGGCGGGTTTATCGGCCCGATACCGTCGATGCGACGCACCACTACTTCTTCCACCAGGTTGAGCTTCTTATGGTCGACAAGGGTCTGACGCTCGTTGACCTCAAGAATATTATCACGCTTTTCGCCCACGGCATCTATGGCCCGGAAATAAAAGTTCGGATCAGACCCTCGTATTTTCCGTTTACCGAGCCTAGCGCCGAGACCGACTTTAGTTGCGTATTTTGCGGCGGCAAGGGGTGCAGCGTCTGCAAGCAAACCGGCTGGATAGAACTGGGCGGCTGCGGGATGGTTGACCCCAACGTGCTTCAAAACGTTGGCATTGATCCCGAAGAATACACCGGCTTCGCCTTTGGTTTTGGTATCGACCGGCTGGCGATGTTCAAATACGGCATTAACGATATTCGACTCCTCACCGAAAACGATGTGAGGTTCCTCAAACAGTTTTAGCACGGAAATCATGAACGTATCACTAGACTGGCTTCGCCAATACTGCCCGATAGACGTGCCACGCGCCGAGTTGCTCGAAAAACTTTCGATGACCGGCCTCAATGTCGAAAGCGCGGCGGAAAAAGACGGCGACCTGATTATAGAACTCGAAGTTACTTCGAATCGCGGCGATTGCTTGTGTCATATCGGCGTGGCGCGCGAAATTTCCACGGCCTTCGGCGGAGAACTCAAGCTCCCGTCGGTGGACTGTCCGGTTTCCAGCGAAAAAGCGCAGGACGTTACATCGGTCGAGATATCCGACCCCGACCTCTGTCCGCGCTACACCGCGCGGATTATCCGCGGCGTTAAGATCGGCCCCTCACCCGCCTGGCTCCAGAAACGAATAAAATTGATGGGCCGCAATCCCATCAACAACATTGTCGATATCACCAACTTCGTAATGCTCGAATGCGGCCAGCCTTTGCACGCTTTCGATCTGGCCAAACTCGACGGCGGCCGCGTCGTTGTGCGCCGCGCGAAGAAGGGCGAAAAAATAGTTACGCTTGATGGCACGCAGTGCGACCTGTCTGAAAAAATGCTTGTGATCGCCGATGCAGCGAAACCTGTGGGCATCGCCGGAGTGATGGGCGGGGCCGATTCGGAGGTGAGTGCCTCGACCGTTGACATTTTGCTCGAATCCGCCGCCTTCGACCCGATATCCGTGCGTCGTACGGCGCGTGCGCTTAAACTCGAAAGCGATGCTTCGACGCGCTTCGGACGTGGTACTGCCTGGGACGGTGTAGATTGGGCCTCGCGCAGAGTCGCCGCGCTCATCGTCGAAATCGCTGGTGGTGAGCTGCTCGACGGCGTGGTAGACGTGCAAAAGATTAAGCATGAACCTGCTCGCGTCTCTTTGCGATTTGCAAGAATTCCCGTTATTCTCGGGATCGATGTGCCTGCCGAGGACGCCGTGCGCATTCTCAAGGCGCTTGGTTTCGAAATAGTCGCGCAGGACGAGGCGCGAGTAGATGTGATAGTTCCGTCGCACCGCAGCCGCGATGTCAGTCGTGAAATCGATCTGATCGAGGAGGTTGCCCGGCATTACGGCTACGACAAGATTGATATCGAGCGGCCTATTCCCGTTGCGATTACGCAGCCGCGCAAGCGTGATATCGTGCAGGACATCATTGAGCCTGCGCTTGTGGCACGAGGTTTCTGCGAGACGTTGACAGTGCCTTTTGTGGACAAGTCGATCATCGGTAAAACCGCGATGTGGGACAGCGCCGAGCCGTTGGAGGTGCGCAATCCCGTCAATGTCAATCAGCCTTTCATGCGCCGCAGCATGTTGCCGAGTTTTCTCGCGGCAGTGGCGCACAACGAAAATCACGGCGTTCGTGACCTGAAATTCTTTGAAATATCCAATATTTATCTGCCGCGTGGTGGCAAGCAGCTGCCCGAAGAAAAAGGCGTCGTCGCGATGGTGAATGAGGGCGACTTTGCCGAGATCAAGGGCGTTGTCGAAGCCCTTTGCGAGGACTTGAACGTTAATAAGGACATCGTGTTCGAATCGGCTGAATTTGATGGTCTCGCCGTGGACTGCGCAGCAGCATTGTTTTGTGGCAAGGAGCGCATCGGTGTTGTCGGGATGATTTCCAAAGATGCCGCGAGCCATTTTGATCTGCGCAGCAAATACGGTTTTGCTGAAATCGACTTCCTTGCGTTGGTTGGCCTGGCCGGTGAAAACCTGCGCCACAAGCCGCTGCCGCGCTATCCGGCTGTCGAGCGCGACCTCGCGGTTGTTGTGGACGATTCCATAACGTGGCGCCAGATTGAGCAGGCCGTTTTTGCCGCGAAGGTGTCGAATCTGCGTTCGGTGGAATTCGTCGATCTATACAAAGGCAAGCAGCTTGAGAAGGGCAAGAAGAGTCTCGCGTTTCGCCTGATTTATCGTTCCGATGACGCGACGCTTACCGGTGAAGATGTAGCCGCAGCCCAGCAAAAAGTAATCGAGTCGCTCGAAAAAAATGTAAACGCAATTTTGCGCAAGTGAGGAATGGATGAAAATAATCGTAACAGGGGGAGCTGGATTTATCGGTTCGCACGTCGTCGATAGGATGATTGCCGAGGGCCACGAAGTCGCAGTGGTAGACAATCTTGCTACCGGCAACCGCGAGAACCTTAACCCCCGCGCAAAATTTTATGAGATTGATATTACGGATGCTGCGCTGTGCGAAGTTTTCGAAAAAGAGAAGCCCGAGATAGTTTTTCACCTTGCGGCCCAGATTGATGTGCGCCGTTCCGTGAGCGAACCTGAATTTGACGCGCGCGTCAACATCATCGGCTCGATCAACCTGATTCGCTGCTGTGTCGATTCCGGCGTGAAAAAAATTATCTATTCCTCAACCGGCGGCGCGATTTACGGTGAGCCATCGTACATTCCCGTCGATGAGAAACATGCGCCCGGGCCGGACTGCGCCTACGGAATTTCGAAGCACACCGTCGAACACTATCTCGAACTGGCCCACAAGCTTGATGGCCTGTGCTATACCGTCCTGCGTTACGCCAATGTCTACGGCCCGCGCCAGGATCCGCATGGCGAGGCGGGGGTGGTTGGCATCTTCAGCGAAAACATTCTTAACGGCGTGCCGTGTCTGATATTTGGCGACGGCGCGAAGACGCGTGACTATGTATTCATCAGCGATATCGTCGAGGCCGACTTCCTTGCGATGACGAAGGGCGACAACGAAATCTTCAACATTGGCCGTGGGGTCGAGACCAGCGATTTCGAAGTGTTCGATGCGGTGCGCAAGGCGATGGCTTGTGCAATAGAGCCGCAATACGAAGCCAAACGCAAGGGCGAGATTGATCACATTGCGCTGTGCGCCGACAAAGCCCGCGAGATACTTGGCTGGGAGCCTAAGGTTTCGTTTAAGGATGGCGTTGCCGTCGCGGCAGAATTTTACCGAAGCAAACTGGGCAAGGCTTGATATGGCGCGCTATATTTTTGTCGACAGAGACGGAACCATTAACATTGAGCGACCCAACTACGTACAGCGTTGGGAGCAGTTCGAGTTTATTCCTGGCGCGCTCGAAGCATTGCGGTTGCTGAAAGAAAACGACTTTCAGGTTTTCGTCATAACCAACCAATCTTGCATTGCGCGGGGCATTGTCGATGAGCCAACGGTCATCGACGTTCACTGCCGCATGTGCGATGCGGTGTGCGATGCTGGTGGTGAAATACGCAAAGCCTATTACTGCCCGCATGCGCCGGAGGTGGCCGAGTGCGACTGTCGCAAGCCTGCTGTTGGACTTTACGAGCAGGCCGCGAAAGATTTCGATTTCGATCCCTCCCAAGCGTGGGGTGTCGGTGACGACGCGCGCGATCTCAAGCCCTGCCGCGCTCTCGGTGGGCAGATTGTGTTGGTCAAAACCGGCAAGAGCGTTGCGTATGAAAAAGGATTTTGGGATATCGAACCGGATTATGTTGCGGATGACTTGCTTGCCGCAGTCAAACTGATTGTCGGGATTGAAAACACCGGAGGGTAGCGTCATGAAGAAACTATCATTATTTGTTTTTGTTGACGCATTCGGCTACGAGATTACCAAAGATATTGATTTCCTGCCCGACATCCTGCCTCACAAGAAATCGCTCCGATCTGTTTTTGGTTTTTCGTCGGCGTGCATTCCGTCGATCCTGTCCGGCCGTATGCCGGTCGAACACGGGCACTGGAACTTTTTTTACTACTCGCCTAAAACTTCTCCGTTTCGCAAATACGGTTTTCTTAGATTCGCGCCGCGTTTTATCCGTGAGCGCGGACGTCTTCGCTATTACTTGAGCCGCTGGCTAAAGAAACGGTTGAATTTTTCGGGCTACTTTCAGATATACCAGTTGCCAGTCAAGCACTTGCATCTGTTCGACACATGTGAGAAGCGCGACCTGTTCCAGCCGGGCGGGCTGAACGAAGGCACAAATATCGCGGACTATCTCGTCGAGAAAAAAGTGCCGCATTTCTTCGCCGATTGGTCGCAGGCCGAACCTGAGCGCGTTGCAAAGATGCGCGAAATCGTTTCGCGTGGCGAAGTCTCCGTAGCCTTTATGTACACGGCGGATATGGATGCGCTGTTGCATATGAACTCACGCGACTCGCAGGTTGTGCGCGACAAAATACAGTGGTACCGCGAGAAAATCCGTGAAATTTACGAAACCGCGAAGGCGACTTATGACGAGGTCGATATCTGCGTATTTTCCGATCACGGTATGGCGCCGATAACGCGGACTTACGATGTGCTTGCGGATATCGAGAAGACCGGTCTGAAATTCGCCGAGGATTACATAGCGATGTACGATTCGACGATCGCGCGGTTCTGGTTCTTCAAGGATGGCGCGCGCGAAAAGATTACCGCCGCTCTCGAAAAAATGGACTGCGGGCGCATATTGCCTGACGAGGAATTGGAATCGCTGGGCTGTCTTTGGCCGGACCGACGATTTGGCGAGTTGATGTTTTTGCTGGATGCGGGCGTGCTGATGATCCCCAGTTTTATGGGCAACAAACCTATTGCCGGAATGCACGGCTATCATCCTGACGATAAGGATTCGTACGCGTCGTTTATCTCGTCGCGCGTCTGGTCGCCGGAGCCGGAGTGCATCACCGATATTTATCGCCTGATGAAGAGCGCTGCCGACGATTATCTTGCCGCGCAAAAGTAGCGGCAGGACAATTTTTGAATCAACCTTACGTGAGACAACGCATGACCAAAGTTTTTATCGGTGGAATTATCCAAGGCTCGATCAAGGGTCTCGAAATACACGAGCAGGATTATCGCTCGCTCATCAAAGACATCTTTGGCAAGCATGCGCCGGAGTGCGAACTCTATTGCCCGATAGAGAACCATCCCAATTCGCTGGAGTATGATTTTGAGCGAGGCAGAGAGGTTTTTCTTTCGCACGTTGAAATGGCGGCGGCTTCCGATATTTTTCTCGCGTTCATTCCGCAGGCCAGCATGGGCACGGCGGTGGAGATGTGGGAGGCTCATCGACGCGGCGCTTTTGTGCTGACGATCACGCCGATGGTGGAGAACTGGGCAGTGAAATTCCTTTCCGACAAAATCCTCGCCGATCTTGACGAACTCACATCGTTCCTTGCTGCCGGCGGTCTGCGGGTAGTTGCGCAACGAAACGCCGCCCGGAGATGATGCCTTGAAACGATGCATTTTAAATTACACCCTTCCCAAATTTGAGTGCGATATTGCCCGTGTCAACGCCAAACGTTTTCGCGCGCGGCAGGTTTTCGAGTGGGTATTTCGCAAGGGCCGCCATGATTTTGCGGAGATGATCAACCTTCCGCGAAATATGATAGCTGCTCTTTCGGAGAAGTATGATATTTTTTCTGGGCGGGTGGTCGATAGCGCGAGCAGTCTCGCGGGTGGCCAGGGCGCGGAAAAGATCTTGATCGAATTCCCCGATGGCGCACAGGTCGAGGCCGTGCGTATTATCGAAGATGATCGTCGGACGGTTTGCCTTTCATCGCAGTCGGGCTGTGCGGTAGGCTGTATTTTTTGTGCGTCCGGATCTGCGGGATTGGTGCGGAGCCTGACTTCCGGCGAGATGCTTGAACAGGTCATGCGCTTTGCCGGCGAGGGCGAGGGGGCGTTAACGAACTTGGTAATCATGGGCATGGGCGAGCCGCTTTTGAATTACGACGAGACAGTGAAATTTGTGCGCTGTGCGATTGCTCCGTGGGGGCTGGCGATGTCGGCGCGCCGCATCACGCTCTCGACCGTTGGCATCGTCAAAAACATCAGGCGACTTGCCGATGAGGACATGAAAATTAATCTCGCGATTTCGCTGCATGCAGCAGACGATGATTTGCGCTCGCGGCTCGTTCCCGCGAATGAAGGTGTTGGCAGGATTGTCGCGGCAGCAGCGGATTATTTTCAGCACACCGGGCGGGAGGTTACGTTCGAATACGTGTTGCTCGGCGGCGTCAATGCTTCCGAGTCCCATGCTTCTAGGCTAGCGAAGCGGCTGGAGGCGTTGCCGTGTACGGTTAACGTGATCGCGTTCAATCCAATCCCTGAAATTGCGCCTGATCTCAAAGCGCCGAGCGGCAGCGAGTGTTCGCAGTTTGTCGCGGCGCTTCGCAGGCATGGCATAAACACGACCCTGCGCAAAAGCCGGGGCGATAATATCAGCGCGGCTTGTGGGCAATTGCGCTTGCGCGGTGGCAACGGGCAATCTTCGGAATAGAGCGCAACTTTCTCCTTGTCGCGGCGAGATGTGTTGATATAATACGCGGCCAGCCAGAGTGGCGGAATCGGCAGACGCGCGGGATTCAAAATCCCGTCTTCGCAAGAAGGTGTGGGTTCAAGTCCCACCTCTGGTACCAAAAAAATAAACGGCAGAGATTGTTTTCTCCGCCGTTTTTTTTATTGCCATGCTTACTTCACATCTCAAGCGCTTTTGGCGGTCCGAGAATCTCTTTCATCACGATTGCTCGCTTAAGTGCTAAACCCTTGAACGACCCCAGTAGATTTTGCGCTTTCTTGTTTGAGTTTGGTGCGGCTGTTGTCGGTTTTTTTTCCGCATCGAAACTGCTGATGCCGATTTGTTTCGGAAAGGCTTTGAATTTTTCGCTGAGCAGTTGCGTTTCCCCGACCTTGCCGACAGCTACGTCGCCCTTAAACTGTTTGTCGAACGATGGTTGGGCGTGTTCCTGCGAGACTTCGCGGGGGGCGTACTGGCCGTACTTTACGTGCGTCGCGTGTGCCTGCGCTTCTTCATCAAGGACGATCTTTTCATGTGGCGGCATTAGATTTGCCATTTTTGGTGTTGGCTGCGGTCTATATTGCGCGCGCGAAGTCGGGGGTGTTTGCTTTTGTTGTGCGCCATATTGCGTATAGGAATTGACGCTCTTTGTTTTGGGGGATGTTTTTGGATCCCCGTACTGCCGCTTGGCTTCGTCGAGTTTTTCCTTGGCCTTTTTGTCTGCCGCCTTTTTGATGCCACCGGCGATTAATGGGCCGATGACGGCTACCATGATGATTATGATTTTTACGATATCGTCCATGGCGATGTCCTTGATTATGCTTCGTTTGTGGGCGATCTCGTGCGAGACCGCCCATTCGTTTTGGCAAAGTTACTGGTTTTTGGGCTTGTCGTCTTTGTCCGGTTTGGCTATGGACTCGCGCATCGTTGTGTCGGATTGGATGTTTTTCATTTTGTAATAATCCATGATGCCCAGGTTGCCGTTGCGGAATGCCTCGGCCATAGCTTTGGGAACTTCGGCTTCGGCCAGCACGACCTTGGCGCGGTTTTCGACGACTGCGGCGATCATTTCCTGCTCGCGAGCCACTGCCATAGCGCGACGTTCTTCGGCTTTGGCCTGGGCGACGCGCTTGTCGGCCTCGGCCTGGTCGGCCTGAAGGCGCGCGCCGATGTTGGCACCGATGTCGACGTCGGCGATATCGATAGAGAGTATTTCAAACGCGGTTCCGGCATCGAGGCCCTTTGCAAGCACCTTCTGGGAGATTGCGTCTGGGTTTTCGAGTACCAGTTTGTGTGTGGCCGACGAGCCGATGGTCGTAACTATACCTTCGCCAACGCGGGCAATGATTGTTTCTTCCGTTGCGCCGCCGACCAGTCGGTCGATGTTGGTGCGCACGGTTACGCGGGCCTTGGCCATGACCTGGATGCCGTCTTTGGCAACTGCGGCGACCTCGGTTTTGCCTTTGGCGGGATCGGGGCAGTCGATGACCTTGGGATTGACGCAGGTGCGGATGGCGTCGAGTACGTCACGTCCGGCCAGGTCGATTGCCGAGGCGCGTTCGAACGTCAGCGGAATGTCGGCTTTGCTTGCGTTAATTAGGGCGCGAACGACGTTGGGCACATTGCCGCGTGCGAGGAAGTGCGCTTCGAGTTTGTCGGTGGATATTTGCAGTCCGGCTTTCGATGCCATAATTCTGGTGGCGACGATGATGCTGGGGTTGACTTTTCTGATCGACATCCCGATCAGGCTTAGCAAATCAACCCGCGCTCCCGAAACTACCGCGCGTATATACAGAGAGCCATACTTCAGCGCAATTATCAGAAGAATGAAACCGCAT
>CAYSUZ010000019.1:0-9554 GCA_964434335.1 uncultured Planctomycetota bacterium
GCCGCTGATACGACGTCTGTAATATTGCGATGAAAGTTGAATAGTGTTTTTATTTTATTCTGCGCCGAGCAAAGGCCGCCAATCCTGCCAAAGCTGTTCCTATCATTACAATTGTCTGCGGTTCCGGTACGTTTGTTGTGGGCGGAATCTCGTTGTTGCTGATACGACCGCTACCTTCGCCGCCTTGGTATTTCACGGTCATGTGGTCGCCTGCGTACATCAGCAGGTCGTCTTCAGTCAGTGGATCGCCGCCTTCGACTTTGACGCGGAAGATGATCGTGTCGAATACACCGCTTCTGTATGCATTGCCAAGAAAACCTTCTTCGTAATCATCTATCGGTATACCTGACCCATCAAGTGCGTTATCGCTGAAGATAACGTTTTTGCTGCCGCCGCCGAGATCGGCCATAAAGGCGCGTCTCAATTCGCCCGGTGCGCCGTTGGCGTCTCCGTAATCCCAGTCCAGTAATCGCTCGATAGTGGTTGCTTCGACCGAATCGTTTTTGCCGTCGGCAAAGCGGACTCCGATTTGGGCGATCACGGAGGAGTTGTTGTCGTCCTGGGTATAGCCATCCGGTAGGTCGAAACGGAATTCCGTAATAAAGGCGTTTGCGAATTTGCCGGGTTGCAGTTCAACTCGCGGAGACGTGTTAGTTAGTGCGAAATCGATATAGCCGCCATCTCCGCTACTTGCGAACAGGCTTATTTAAACGTGAGCGGTGCCGATCATTCCTGGTCCGGCTGCGCCGTCAAGCGTTACCGGCTGGAATGCCGATTGAATACTGTCCGCCGAAGCGGTTACGGCGATTGTTATGACTAGCAAAAAAGCATATATCACATGTAACTTCTTCATATAATATGACCTCGAAATGTTTTATCGCATCTAGAATTTTGTCTATTTATCTTTCGCAATATTCGTGCCACCCAGAGACAAATAACCCAACCATAACCCCCTATTGTTGCTAGTGTTGAGGGCGCATTATCTGAGTTGCTGTAAATGGGAGGTACTTACCCTAATATACTAGACACATGAGGGGCGAAATAGTCTCGGTTTTTTTTAATTTTTTTTTGAGGATTCTGATTGAGTGGTTTTGTGATGACAAAAAAACAGACGCCGCTGATACGACGTCTGTAATATTGCGATGAAAGTTGAATAGTGTTTTTATTTAATTCTGCGCCGAACAAAGGCCGCAAATCTTGCCAAAGCGGTTCCTATAATCACGATGCTGGGAAAGCGAGTGTTTTTTTAGTTTTTTGCTTTGGGTTTGCGCGGGATTTCGGTTATCGAATATGGCTCAAGCGTAAATTCCTTGGGCTTGCCATCGACGACGAATTTTTTCGTAACCGCTTTGTTGTTGAAATTGAGCACCAGCGCGCAATCTTCGAAATACGTTACGAACACGCTATCCCTGATACTTGAAGCAATATCGATCTCAATACAGTCAAGCGGTTCGAAGCCTTGGATTTTGGTTTTTCCTGCCAGAACATTTGCTGTTTCCACTGAAGCAATCGCATTGGGTACGAGTATTACGCGGCCCTTGCCATAGGTGTGCGGCGAGAGGGTCTTGATGTTGTCGCCAACAAGATATTTGTTGGCAAAGGCTTTGCTGCCGGAGAGGTCTGCGATTTTTTTGTTGTTTTGCGTGATGAGCGTACCGCCGCCGAGTATCCATTCTTCAATCTTCTTTAGTACTTTGGCGGGGAAAACCCTGCCCTGATCGATTAGCAGAACACGGTTTTGCCCAAGCGCTCCGTCGAGAACCATGCGCTCGTCGATCCAGTTTACGTCGATCATATCGCGTATCGTCTTGATGCCGTGCGGGAAGCCCCACGAGGCCTGTGTCTGCGAAGTAAACGGGTACAAAAGTGCGCATTCGGTCTTTGGATTGCGATGTTTCATGTGTTGAGCATTTGTTACCCATGTTTGTATCGAGGCGGTCTGGTTAGTGATGATATTTTCGTAGAAGTGCACGTGATTGCAGCCAGAAGCCGTGGCGTTGTACATGCGTGCGGCTACTCCAGCTGTGGGCGTACAGGTGCCTGCTGGTTCGAAACCGAACTTGATGCCGTAGAAGCGGCACGCCGATGCGCACAGTCGCGTGAGTTGATAGTTGAGTCTGTAATCCGATGCCTCGTTGGTTATGCGGATGCCTGCATTGTATTTGGCGCACATCTTTGCCTGGGCCGATAGATCAAGACCATGCACGACCCGCATGTCGCCGCCGGTGCAAAGATTAATCTCCGTTGATGGGAAATACTTGCGGGTAGTCGATATCCAGAACTCTGCCCAGTCGGTCATGCAGCCGCGATACCACTCAACTAAGTCAAGCCATTGACGGCCTTTGACTGTCTGGTCGGGGTTTATCTGTTCATAGTATTCAAATTTGCTGCCCCATGCTTCATTGAGCGCCTCGATGGTTGGATATTTTTGCATGAGCCACTTGTGCCACGATTTGCGGGCATATTTGTCGCCGCACCAGAATCCGGCGTGTGTGTGATATTTGCCGTGAGCGTCGGCGGTCCAGTCATTGGATGGTGTGGCCACGTATATCGATTCGCCGTAGTTGCCTGTTATGCCCAAAAGGATGCTTTCCAGCTGCCCGCTGTTTTTATAATGTTTTGCGAACTGGCGCATGAATGAGTTGATGTATTTGCGCAGATGCGGATTCCACAGGGATTGCACATCACATTTTTTGTTATGCTCCAGGCATACATAGTCGACCCTGTCCTTGGATTTGTAAAACCAGTCGGGCAGAGAGTAGGCGGGGCCGATGATTATGAACGGGACCCACTTGATGCCCCAGCGATCTTGCAGCGCAAGTTGTTTGTCGTAGAAGGAGAAGTCGTAGCGGCCCTTTTTGTATTCGATCAGGTTCCAGCGCACATAGGTTTCCTTGCTGGTTACGCCCAGTTCAGTAAAAAGTGATAGTTTGGCATTAAGAGTGTTGATGATTCCGTCGAGGTCGGTTAATTTTGCGCCGTCGATTCCACCGAAACATACGTCAAAGTCCTTGCCCACTGGTGTTTTTGGACGATTGTGTTCGATAATTTTTCCGAAGGCTTTTTCCGGATATTTTCCTGCCGATACGAGTTGGACTTTGGCGATTTTGGTGTTTTTGTTGAGGGATAGCCGGAAATCGGCCTGCGAGTTTTGCCTGCCGCCGAATTTTGCGTCTTTCAGGAGAAAAATGGCCGTTCTTGTGCCGGATTGTTCGGTTGCCATGTTGCTGCATCCTTCGGCGAGGCGGTACTGGGATGTTTGCGAGTCGTATTGAACTCGTATTAAACCGAAACCCTCGTTGCTGTATTTTACGTATAGCAGGTAGTGCGCATTGGTGTTGAAAAGAAGTTTGTCGTTAATGTCGAAATACAGGAGACCCATCCCATCCGCGGATACCTTGGTCTTGGTCGCGTCGATGCTGAGATATTTTCGGTTGTTGGCGGCAACAATTTCCGGAACACCATCGGCGGCAGAGACCACTCTGATATAGGAGCTTTTTAATGAGCCTTTGCCAAAGTCGATGAGGACTTTGCGCGAGCCAGCCTGTGTCGAAGCGGGGGCGAGTGTTATGGAGAGCACGAAAATGGCGAGTAGCATTAACATCCATTTTTTCATGGCTTTTTCTTTCTGTGAGCAGGATTGCGATCATGTTAATCATATCACTTTTGTCTATGGACGTCAATTTATCAGTCTGTTCTGATGGTTGATTTATGGGCGGCTAAAAATGGTTGCAAAAATCCCCTTTTCGTCGTACCATACCGTCCGTTTTTCATTTTATCGGACCCTTTTGGTTTGCCTGTGCTATGCTTCTGTGTCTAGACGGGTTGCCGAGAGAGGGGTATATTATATGGCCGACAATAATCCGCTCCGCAGAACTCCGCCATTCAATCTCGAAGCCGAGATGTGCGTGTTAGGTTCTATGATGCTCGATCCCGCCGTAATCGGTGATATCGTGCAGATACTTCAGAGCGATAATTTCTATCAAGCGGCCAACCAGCATGTTTTCCAGGCCCTGGTCGAACTCTACGACCGCAATCGGCCTATCGATCCGGTTATCCTCAAAGAAGATCTCTCCCAGCGCGGCAAATTGGCCGAGTCTGGCGGTGTGGAGTATCTGGGTGAGTTGATGCAGGTCGTCCCCAGCGCAGCGCACGCCGTTCACTACGCCAAAATTGTTGGCGACAAGAGCATCGCACGCAAACTCATCGGTATCGCTGACCAGATTCTTAATGACTGCTATACCGAGAGCGAAATCGGCGAAGACCTGCTTGACAAGGCCGAACACCTCATCTTCGATATCGCCCAGAAAAACGCCTCTGCCGACGTTCATCATATAAAAGACATTCTTACGCAAACGATGGAGCAGATCGATTTATGGGCGCAGTCCGATAGCCACCTGACCGGCCTGTCGACCGGATTCACCGATCTCGACGAAATGACCAGCGGTCTTCAGCCGTCCAATCTCATTATCGTCGCCGGGCGGCCATCAATGGGCAAGTCCAGTTTTGCGGTTAATATTGCCGAGCATGTTGGCCTTAAACTAAAAAAACCGCTGGCGTTGTTTTCGCTCGAAGTCAGCAACAAGCAAGTTGTTCAGAACATGCTGTGCATGCACGCAAAGATTGATGCGCACAAAATGCGCGGCGGCAGATTGAGAAAAGAAGAAACCGCGCAGCTTGCTTTCGCCTGTGGGTTGCTTTCGGAGTCCAACATCATCATTGATGACACATCCGCGCTTTCGCCGCTGGAAATACGCGCCAAGGCTCGTCGCCTGAAGTCGAAATATGATATTCAATTAATGATTGTTGACTATGTGCAGCTAATGCATGTGCCGCGCGCCGAAAGTCGCCAGCTCGAGATTGCCGAAGTCGCCCGCTCGCTCAAAGGGCTGGCCAAAGAACTCGATATTCCTGTCATCGCCTGCGCCCAGCTAAATCGCGGCGCAGAATTGCGCACCGACTCGCGGCCACGCATGAGCGACCTGCGCGAATCAGGCGCACTCGAACAGGACGCCGACGTTATTATGTTGCTGCACCGCGAGGAGTATTACAAACGCGACGATGATAGTCTTAAGGGCAAGGCCGAAATCATTATCGCCAAGCAGCGTAACGGCCCAACCGGTACCGTCAATTTATTTTTCAAAGCCGACCAGATGCGTTTTGGCAACCTTTCTACTCACGACGGGCCTATGCCGTCTATGCGAGGGAAAACGGGGATGCCTGCGGCGACAGAACAGTTCGATACAGAAGTGCCATTTTAACCTCTACCACCTGGAGAAACGGGTATGTATGCAAAGTCTATTCTTATAGGCATAACGTTGTTCTTTTTTGCGACCGCAGTCTCGGCTATGGCCGCAGACGGCGACTTCATCGAGGATGTTAGAGTTCTGAGCATAGAAAGCGGCCTCGAGAGTGTTTACGCCGAGAAGATCACCGACGCTATCCTCGAGCGCACTGGTAATCGCATGAACAAAGCGAAAATCGATAGCGTGCTGGGTGATTTGTTCGACAAGAAGATCGTGTCGGACTACAAGATTGGTATAATGCCGGGCAAGCGGAGCGGAATAATTCTGATTATTCAAGTTAGAGAAAATTTCGAAGTACGCAGCGTGAAATTTTTTGGCGTTAAAGAACTCAAGGAAAACGAAGTTTCCGGCGTAACCTTTACTCGCGTCGGCCAGCCACTTAGCGAAGCGCTTATTCAAAAAGACGCCGCCTCGATCGAACGTCTCTACAAGGAAGACGGTTATCTTTTTGTCAACGTCTCCACGCCGCGCGAAGGCTACGCCGACGGTATCGTAATATTCCTCGTTGAAGAAGGCCCCAAGGTTGTAATCAAAAAAATATCCTTCAACGGCAACCATATGTTCAGCGACAAGAAACTAAAAAGCAAGCTGACCATCAAGCCGCGCAAGATGTTGGGGCTGCTGGGCAAAGGTGTCTACAACAAAGAACAACTTGCGCGTGATGTCGAGCGCATTGCAAACTATTATCGCTCCGAGGGCTATCTCAACGTGCTCGTCGGCGTGGAGAAAATAGAATACAGCACCGACCGCAGCGAGATGTACATCACGATCTACATCGAAGAAGGCGAGCAGTTCCAGGTGGGCAAAATTACTTTTGCGGGCAACAAATACTTTACCGCCGAAGAGTTCAAATCCTCTATGGCGCTAAAAGAGGGCGGGACATTCAAAATATCGCACTACCAGAACGATCTTCGCAAAATCCGCACAATGTACACCTCGCGGGCCTACATCGACGTAGTTATTGGGCGCGACAACCGCGATGTGGTCGTTACCTATCACCACAGCGAGCCGGTCGTCGATCTGCATTTCGATATCGTCGAAAACAGTGAGGTATACATCGGCAACATCCTCATCCGTGGCAACACCGTTACGCAGGAAAAAGTCGTTCGTCGGGAACTTTCCTTTGGCCCGATGGAAAAATTTAATTACGAACAGATTGTCGCCAGCCGTAACCGACTGTTGCGTTTGGGAGGCATGCAGGATCCGTATTTCAAGGCCGCCGAGATAGAAGTCGACCCCAACGGTCAGACTCGCATTGTTGACGGAAAAATGGTGCGCGACATTATCGTCCAGCTCAAAGAAACCGAAAGCTTCGGACGTATAAGGCTGGCTGCCGGTTTATCCAGCGACCAAGGACTTATTGGTGAAATCGCACTGATAAGGACGAACTTCGATCTGGCTGACCTGCCTAAGAGCTTCAAGGATATGTTTGTAGATCGCACGGCGTTTCTCGGTGCGGGCCAGAATTTGGAAATATCGGTTTCTCCCGGTATGGACGTCTCGCGTTTTCGGATTACCTTCGAAGAGCCGTACATGTTCGGCAAACCCCTTTCCTTTGGCGTGAGCCTTTACCAGTGGGATTGGGGCCGTGACTCCTATGATGAAATTCGTGCCGGGATCAATCTTTCCTTTGGCAGACGCCTGACGCGGGAATGGGTCGCTTCGATGCGGCTGCGCGTGCAATCGATCAACGTTGACAACATTGATAACGATGCCGCGCCGGATATCGTAGAAGTCGAAGGCAAAAATTCCCTTGTAGCGGTCAGATTCAGCCTTGTCAGAGATGTTCGCAAGATCGACCGCATGTTCAAACCCTATGCAGGCCAACGCACTTTCTTGGTTTTCGAACCCGTGCTTGGAGATTTCAGCCTCTTTAAGGTCTCGTTCGGCACGACTCGATATCGAACCGTACACGTAGACGAAGAGGGCCTGCTGCATATTCTGAAACTGCACACCGAAATCGGACTAATCTTCGGAGACGATTCCCCGATTTACGAACGCTACTATCTGGGCGGCACCGGCAACATGCGCGGCTTTGATTATCGCGGCCTTGGCCCGCACCAGAACGACGACCCCGTCGGTGGCGATACGATGGTATTTAGTACGATAGAATATACCTTCCCGATCTTGGGCGACACTATTCGCGGTGCGATCTTTACCGATGTCGGCACGGTCAACGAAGGTGTTGGAGACTTTGGCAGTGTAAGGATGTCGGTCGGATTTGGAGTACGCATATTCAGTCCGCAAATACCGATCCCCATCACGATTGACTTCGGGTTGCCAATTATGAAAGAAGATGACGACGATACGCAGATAGTATCGTTCTCGATGTCGATAGGCTACTAAGCGTCGCAAGCCCGCGTCGCGTAATTGTACGGAGCAAAATCATGAGAATCAAATTCGTAAGTTTCGCTATGTTGCTTATTGCCACAGTGGCGGTTGGCTTGTTTGTCATGCCCACCACCGACAGTCGCGGTGCTACTGATACCGAGATTCAGCCCGCAGTATCGCAGGGGCATCTTTGCACCGGGTCTGTTGACGAGCGCGTAGCTGTGCTGGAGAAAAGGCTCGCATCGTTTGAGCAAAAAGTCGGCAAGACCATCCCCGTGGTCGTTACCGCAGATCTCGAAACCATCGTCAACGATTGTTCGTTGATGAAACAAATCAGAAAAGACCTTATCGCCAGGCGCGATACCGTTAAGAACCGGATTGACTCCCTCAAGGCCCAGCATGACCGTGCTGTTGCTCAACAGAAAATGGCAAAAGAAAAATCCGAGGCGTGGTGGAATTGGGAGAAGAAAATTCGCCCGCTGAAGTACGAAATTGAAGTCATGACCCGATCGCTGGCCGAAGAACTTATGCTTGCAGAAATGACGGGCGTCGAAAAAGTATACGAGCAGGTTCGCGCAGCCATTAAGGAAATTGCCACGGCCAAAGGCTACACCGTTGTGCTGTGGAATCCTCCCGCCATCACCAAGGAAACCTGGGAAATGGCCCGCAATCGCGGCAACCTGTTCCAGCACCGTTACATGATTGACGTGCGGCCCTTGCTTTATTGCGACGAGAAAGTCATCGACATTACCGCCGACGTTATCAAAACTCTAGAGAAAAAGTGAGTTGTTGCGTTGAAAAAAAAACTCAGAGAAATAGCAGAAATGATCGGTGCCGAGATACTAGGCGATCCCGAAACGAATATAACCGGAGTTTCCGCGATAAAGACAGCCGTTAGCGGCGACATTACCTTTGCCAAGAACGCCAAGTACGCCGCAATGATTGCTGGTTGCCGGGCTTCGGCAGTGGTGGTCGACCGAAAAGTCGTAGTGCCGAATCCGAATTGCGCTCTTTTGCGCGTGGACAATCCGATGACTGCGCTCGACAAAGTGGCGTTGTTGTTTACTGATGCGCCGCCGGAATACAAACCCGGAATTCATCCCACGGCCGTTATAGCCGAGAGCGCTGTTGTTGACAAAACTGCCCACATTGGCGCGTTGAGTGTTGTGGAAGAAAATGCTGTTATCGGTGCGGGGACGGTCGTTTTGTCCCGAGCCTACATTGGTCATAGCGTGCGAGTTGGTTGCGATTGCCGGATACATCCCGGATGCGTGGTGATGGAGCGCTGCATTTTGCACAATCGCGTGCTCTTGCAGCCCGGCGCTGTTATCGGCGGCGATGGTTTCGGATTCAGCCGTGATGAACAGGGCAGGCCGGTTAAAATTCCCCAGTTAGGCTGGGTAGAACTTGAGGACGATGTGGAAGTTGGCTCAAATTCCACCGTGGATCGCGCCCGTTTTGGCCGGACGCTTTTGGAAAAGGGCGTCAAGCTCGACAACCTCGTTCATGTTGGGCATAATGTGCGCCTTGGACAGGGCTGTGCGCTTTCGGGCCAGGTCGGCATATCGGGCAGCGTAGATGTTGGCAAAAACGTGTTGTTCGGCGGGCAGGCCGGTGTCAGGGATAACATCAGCATTGGGGATAATGCTATGATTACTGCACGCACTGCTGTTTTGCACGATGTGGAGGCTGGCGCGACATTTAGCGGTTTCCCCGGGTTGCCAAAAAAACAATATATCAAGCTGTACGTGTTGCATAGAAAACTTCCGCAGCTGTTCGATAAAGTAAAGAGACTTGAAGAAAGACTGGCGCAATTTGATGGTTCCACAAAAGACAATTAAGAAAGAAGTAGAGATTATCGGGATCGGCATTCATACCGGTCACGAGGTCTGTATGCGCATAAAGCCCGGTCGCCCA
>CAYSUZ010000020.1:0-9514 GCA_964434335.1 uncultured Planctomycetota bacterium
CGAAGCACTGCTTCACAAAAGAGGTGTGGTTGATGAAAAAGTTCAGATACGCGCCCTGTGTCTCGATGCGCTCGATCAGCGCCGACGGTGCGATCTTTTCGGCTATCTCGGCGGCGATGGCCGCAGGGTTTTTCCGCAGCCGCTTCGCCAGCGTAAAACACGGCATCGCGTAATCGCCCATATCGTCTTTGGGCGGCGTTACCAGCAGAGCCTCTGCCTCGGTCGCGTCGATTATGCCCGTGTCGGCTACGGCTTTTATTATTTCGTTTGTGAAATTGAGCATCGTTGCATCTTCCTGTTCTTGTAGTAGACGATTTCGTTAATTCCGCACTGGCGGACGATTTCGAGCGCTTTTTTTACGTGTGCGCCCAAGCCGCGTTCGCCTCGTGCCGTGTGCGCGTCGCTGCACACCGAAATTCGATTGCAGCCGCGACGTATCACCTCTTCAATAAACCGCTCATCGGGATAGGTCGTGTTCGGCGGGTTGTTGAAACCCGACGCGTTGACCTCCAGCGCTGCACCGCTCTTTACAACCGCCTCGGCGATCCGTGCGAAGTACTGCTCGAAACGCCCCGGCTCGATTCCAGCCAAAAACTGCGTTGCGTGGCGATGAATGATACCGATGTGGCCGATTACGTCGAACAGACCGCATTCCGCTAGCTCTACGACGCGCTCGAGGTAGTCCTCGTAAACCGCAGCGGGATCGTTGTGGGCGAAAACCGCAGGCGTGCCTTTTGTTGACGAGATGTCGCCCCCGAAATTTTCCAGGTAGTGCACGCTGCCGATGACCACATCATAATCTCGGCCGCTTAGCGCATCAACGATACTCTCGGTTACCGATTTTTGGTGCGTGATCTCTACGCCGAACAGCAGCGTCAGTCGCTCGCCATATTTTTTTGCGGTTTCGTCAAACTCCGCTCGCGCGCTCTCATAATCGTAGCGCCCGTAAAACAAATTGTCCGGGTGCAGTTCGAGATGGTCGGTGATCGCCAGATGCGTCAGCCCGATTTCCAGCGCGCGCTCACAGTGTTCCGCCATGGACGCAGTCGAGTCCGGCGATTGATGGCTGTGCACGTGCAGGTCCGGGAAGGCTCCCATTACTGCGGCTCCTCAGTTTCGCCGAAATGGTTTTCAATAGTAGCAATGCGCCGGATGAAGCCCGACTTGAGCCAGAAATTTTGCAGCGCGGGGTTTTGTTCCGCGGCGCTGGCGCGACAGATCATTATGCCGTTTTCCGCCAGCCACTTTCGAACCTCTTGCAACAACGCTGTGCCGATTCCGTGACGGCGGCACTCGGAATCCACGAAGAGATCCGCCAGCCTGCCAAAACGGGCCGCTTCGAATATCGGTGGATTTCTGTCGATGAGCGCTGTACACATTCCCACCGGCACACCCTGTTCTTCGGCAATCAGTACAAGAGCGTTTTTAGACTTAAGGCACCTGCCCAGGAATTTTCCAAAGACTTTCGGTGCATTTGGCGCGGGTTGAAATACCGGGTCGAGCTTGGCGTGATAGCCTGCCAATCGAGTCCAAAGATTAATAACACTGGCCTTGTCTTTGCGGTTTGCTTTGCGGATTATTGCCATAGCGTTCTATTGCTTGTCGAGGACGGTGAATTTCTTTTCGACGACCGTTTCCTTGCCGGAATGGTCATTGCGGGTTTTTATGACGATGACGTATTTGCCCGCGGCGCTTAGAGGTGTCTCGAACTCGCCCTCGTCCCTTTTGCTGTTGCCCGAAATGTTGCCCAGGATCGTTGAGCCGGAGCCTTTGACTGGCTTTATGCTGACGGTCGTTGTTGTGCCGGGGGCGCGGGTTATTCGCACTTGCACTTGCAGTCTTTCTCCGACCTCAAGTTTGCCATCTTCGTCGCCCAGCTCGTACGGCCCCCATATGTCGATCAACGGGATATCGGAGCGGGTCAACGATTTGAGATCCAGTGCCACCATGATTCGCGCGCCGTCTTCGAGCTTCTGCCACTTGCCCTCGTAGTCGACGAGTTTCGAGCCGATCTGCGCCGATGTTATAATGCGGTAATCCCCTGCGGGCAGGCGCAGTATCTTTTCGCCCTTTTCCAGCGGCCACGTCGTAACGCATATTTCGATTCCGCCTTCTTTGCGGAACAGCGAGACCGTGCCGGAAACTTTTTTTGTCAGCGCCGAGACAACACACATCTCACCGCGCTCGATTGTACGGAATCGCTTGACCGTTTTGCCGTCGGCGATGTCTATTTTTTCAAGCTCGTAGTTTTGCTGCGGGCTGACCCACTCGTCAATGATGATGGCGCGATATTTCCCCGCGCTTAAGATCACATCGAGCGAACCCGATGCCAGCGAGAGCGACTCAAAAGGCGCGTAGCCTTTGGTTGTTTCGCTGTAACTGTGCAGCTCGACGCGCACCCTGTCCGAGCCGGATGCCTTGCAGTCTATTTTTAGCCGCCCGCATTTGAAGTATGCACTGATCGGTTTCTTCGTTGCGTTGGCTATCTTCACCGGCTCAAAAGTCTGCGAGATTGGTGGAATGATGGCCTTGGTGTCGGCGGTGATGTCGATAGAGTAGCGCGCGGGCTGAAGCCGCAGCTCAAGCGGCTTGCCGTCAAAGGCGCGGGTATATTGCGGCGCGGGGTTGCGTCCACCGGTGCGTGCGGCGTAGATTGTTACGCGAGACGGTACCGCTCCACTGAAGTTCTTGGCATCCAAAATCAGCGTGCCGTGTTCGATAGTCGGTTCGTATGCGCGGACTTCTTTGTCGGCGAGTTCCATGTCTTCGTAGAGGTCGGGGCAGCCGATTATGTCTTTGGGGATGTACGAAATCCGGTATTTGCCCGGAGCCAGAAACAGCGTCGCTTTGCCCAAAACCGTGTTGATATTGCACGGCAGCGGCTTCCAGACGGTGTTGTTCTGCTTGTCGAGGCCCACAGGTCGCATTACCGATATATTTGCATCGATCCAGCCGCCTTTGCTGTCTTTGGCGAAAAAGTTGACCTTGGCCTGCTCGAATACCGGCTTCCACTTTTGCTCTGCGCCCGCCGCGAGATTGATCGCCATGCGAGATTTAACCTGCGGCTCAAGCTCGGCGCTGGTCGTGATTGTTGCGTTGTACGTGCCGGTCGGGAGTTCGGTTTTAATTTTTCCGTTAATTAACGGCTGCTTCGAGACTGGCACCAGCTTCCCGTCGTAGCTCCGAAATATCTCGACAAAACCCTCAACGGTGCGGCCGTCTGAATACGTGGCGTCGACGGAAAAAGCGCCCGTGTTTTGTGCGCTCAGCCCCACCGAAGCCGCAAACATTGCGAAAAGCGCCAGTAGCAAAATCGTTTTTGTGTTCATATAATATCCCTCACAACAGTATTGGGTCAGTATAGCATGTTACGCTGTGCCGCGCATCGAAAATATTGTCGAGTGGTTATGCTTGATTATTGGTCTTTGCGGATTATAATGCCCTGATGCGAGGAGGGAAAAGTGGAGATTTTTTTCAACCATGCAGGTTCCTGCATCGAAAATCAAAGGAGTTTTGGCATGACTATCAAGATAGGTATCAACGGATTCGGCAGAATCGGCAGGCTCGTGTTCCGCATCATGCAACAACGCAGCGAATTCGAGGTCGTAGCTATCAACGATTTGGCTGACGCTAAATCGCTGGCCCACCTGCTGAAATACGACTCTGTTTTCGGTAGATTTAATGGCACAATCGAAGCCGCCGATGGCGCGATAATCGTCAATGGCAAAAAAGTCGCCATCCTCGGCGAACGCGATCCCGGCAGTCTGCCGTGGGCCAAGATGGGTGTGGATGTGGCCGTGGAATCCACCGGCGTGTTTCGTACGCGCGAGCAAATCTCCAAACACCTCGCCGCAGGCGCCAAGAAAGTCCTGCTGACCGTGCCCGCCAAAGATGAAATCGACGCCACGATCGTTCTCGGCGTAAACAACGAAGTCCTCAAGGCCGCCGACAAGATTATCTCCAACGCATCCTGCACCACCAACTGTCTTGCGCCAATGACCAAAGTCCTCAATGACGAATTTGGCCTGGAATGCGGCCTGATGACCACGATTCACGCGTCGACCAACGATCAAAAAATCTGCGACATGATCCACAGCGACATGCGTCGCGCTCGCTCGGCCTTGGTCAACATCATTCCGACCACGACCGGCGCGGCAAAGGCTGTTGGCAAGGTCATCCCCGAACTCAACGGGAAACTCAACGGAATGGCGATGCGTGTGCCGACTGCCGACGGCTCTGCGACTGATTTTGTGGCAATGACCAAGAAAAAAGTTACCGCCGAAGCCGTCAACGCCGCGATGAAAAAAGCCGCAGAGGGGCCGCTCAAGGGCATTCTCGAATACTGCGACGAACCAATCGTCTCGACCGATATCATCGGCAACAACCACTCCTGCATCCTCGACTCGCAGATGACTATGACCATAGGCGACAACATGGTCAAGTTGCTGGGCTGGTACGACAACGAATGGGGCTACTCAAACAGAGTATGCGACCTCATTAAATTCGCGATGGAAAAATAATCCGCAAACGGGGCGTGGCTGCGGTTGCGCCCCTACTGCTTTTTGGCGGGACGCATTACGCGTAACGCAGAATTTTTTTCAGGTGATTTGTGAACAGCGACAAAATAATCATATCCCCCTCACTTCTTTCGTGCGATTTCGCGCGACTCAAAGAGGAGGTTGAGGCAGTGGAAAAGGCGGGCGCGGACTGGCTTCACATAGATGTGATGGACGGTCATTTTGTCAACAACATCACTATCGGTGCGCCTATCGTCGCAGCGATTAAGAAATACAGCACCGCGCCGCTCGACGTGCACCTGATGATTAGCCAGCCCGAGCGCTACGTGGAGAGTTTTGTGGCCGCAGGCAGCGACATCATCACATTCCACATCGAGGCCGATTTCAATCCGGGCTGGGTCGTGGATCGGATACTCAAAGCCGCCCAGAAACATGGCCGCGAGGTCAAGATAGGCGTTTCGCTCAATCCCGACACGCCCGCAACTCATCTCCGCGAGATCATCGACCTGCTTGATATGGTCCTGATTATGACGGTCTATCCGGGTTTCGGCGGCCAGCAGTTTATCGAGCGCGCCGTTGACAAAATCGATGACGTCTTGGCGCTGTCCAACCGCGTACTAGTGCAGGTTGACGGCGGCATCACGCCCGACAACATCCACATCCCTGCGATCAAAGGCGCAACCAGTTTTGTAGCGGGCACAGCTGTCTTCAAGACGCCCGACTACGCCAAAGCGATTTCGGAGTTGCGCGAAAACGCAATGGTGGCCTTCGGCGGAGGCGGCGTAAGTTAAGCGGAAGCGCACAGCGGCATCTGAGCGCATAACATGCTTTAGTTCATCATGATATGGCGCGACATTCCTGCGGAGTCATGACCTCACACCGACAATGACAATTTGTCAGCGTGGCGATGGTCGTGGTGCCAGAATGGCATTTGATTTTGGTGCAAAAAAGATTTTCACCCGTGTGTTGCGACGTAACTTGTTTAATAGCCGTTTGATATCGAATTATGTGATGAGCGGCATCGCTTCTGCTTTAGTGTCGGCGGTGTATCCGGCCAGCGAAACACTGAGGTTAAGCGATGAAGTACCGAGCATTGATAACAGAGCCTGAAAAGGGCAACCGCGAGCGACTTGCGAGGATTATGCGCGACGCAGGACTCGAGCCGTTACCTACGGCCAGTGTCGGCGAGGCTCTTGAGGCCGTGCGTGTTGTATCGTTCGAAGTGGCCCTGGTGGAATTTGCCCTGCCGGATCATACGGCGCTGGAGCTTCTTGACATGATAAGTCTTTTCAATAATCGCGCGCGTTCGGTAGTTCTGGTTAGCGACCAAAGCACCGAAGTCCGCATGAAAGTCATGCGTGCTGGCGCTTTTAGCGTAATACGTAAGCCATTTACCGATGACGTCGTTTTGTATACGATCAACGAAATTATCAGAAAGTTTTTCTAAATACACAGAAAAAAAGGAGTTGTTGTATGTCGAAACTTAGACCCCTTAACGACAAAATTATTGTCAAGCGTCTTGAGGCCGAAACCACTACCAAAGGCGGCATCGTGCTGCCAGACACCGCCAAAGAAAAACCCAAACAGGGCAAGATTGTTGCGGTGGGCAACGGAAGGCTTCTCAAAGACGGCACTCGCCAAAAAATGCAGCTCAAAAAAGGCGACGCCGTTATCTTCACCTCTTATGCTGGCACCGAAGCCAAGATCGACGGCGACGACCTGCTTATCATGAGCGAAGAAGACGTACTTGCGATAATCGAATAACGCCCGTTTCTTACAAACACAATTCGCGCCAAGCGCGATAATTAAAAAAGCCTGGAGGATAAAGAGTATGGCGGCAAAAAAGATTCTTTTTGAACAGGATGCACGCGAAGCTATCCGCAGAGGCGTGGAACAACTCGCCAAAGCGGTCAAAGTTACACTCGGCCCCAAGGGTCGCAATGTCGTTATCGAAAAATCGTTCGGCGCGCCGACTATTACCAAAGATGGTGTAACGGTTGCCAAAGAAGTCGAACTCAAGGATCCCTACGAGAACATGGGTGCACAGATGGTCAAGGAAGTCGCCAGCAAAACCAGCGACGATGCCGGAGACGGCACCACAACCGCGACTCTTCTCGCCGAAGCGATCTTTGTCGAAGGCCTCAAAAACGTAGTCGCGGGCGCAAATCCCATGGAACTCAAGCGCGGCATCGAAGCAGCTGTCGTGGCTGTAACTAAGGCGCTCCAGAAGATGTGCAAGCCCATTACAGGCAAGAAAGAAATCGCCCAGGTCGGCACAATTGCCTCCAACAACGACTCCGAAATCGGCACGATGATCGCCGAGGCCATGGAGCGCGTTGGCAAAGACGGTGTCATTACCGTCGAAGAAGGCAAGACTCTCGAGACATCGGTCGATTGGGTCGAAGGTATGCAGTTCGACCGCGGCTATCTCTCGCCGCACTTTGTCAACAAGCCCGATACTATGGAATGCGTTCTTGACGATCCCTACGTTCTCATTAATGAGAAAAAAATTACCGCGATCAAGGAACTGATTCCTTTACTTGAAAAAATCGCCAAGTCCGGCAAGCCCCTGCTCATCATCGCCGAAGATATTGAAGGCGAAGCGCTTGCCACACTCGTAGTCAATAAACTTCGCGGCACGCTAAACTGCGTTGCTGTCAAGGCCCCCGGCTTTGGCGACCGTCGCAAGGCTATGATGCAGGACATCGCCACGCTTACCGGCGGCAAGGCTATTTTCGAAGACCTCGGCATCCAGCTCGAAAGCGTCGACGTCTCTGACCTTGGTCGCGCCAAGAAGATCATCATCGACAAGGAAAACACTATCGTAATCGAAGGCGCAGGCAAGGCCGCCGAAATCAAGGCGCGCGTCGCCCAGATTCGCCGCGAGATCGAAGACACCACGTCCGATTACGACCGCGAAAAACTCCAGGAACGCCTTGCCAAAATCTCCGGCGGCGTAGCCCAGATCAATGTCGGCGCGGCGACTGAAGTCGAAATGAAAGAAAAGAAGGCCCGCGTCGAAGACGCCCTGCACGCCACGCGTGCCGCAGTCGAAGAAGGTGTTTTGCCCGGCGGCGGAGTCGCACTGATACGTGCCCGCGAAGCTGCGAACAAACTCCAGCTTAGCGGCGACCAGCAAATCGGTGCCAGCATCGTCTTCCGTGCGCTCGAAGCGCCCCTGCGCACGATTTCGCGCAACGCCGGACTCGACGGCTCGATCGTCATCTCCAAAGTTCTCGAAGAAGGCAAAGGCGACTTTGGCTTCAACGCGCTCACGATGGAATACGGCAGCCTGTGGCAGGCCGGTGTCATCGACCCCACCAAGGTCGTGCGCATGGCCCTGCAGAACGCCTGCTCGGTTTCCGCGCTACTGCTGACCACCGAAGCCCTCGTCGGCGACATACCCGAAGACAAACCCGAAATGCCTGCGATGCCCGGCGGCGGCATGGGTGGAATGGGTGGTATGGGAGGCATGGGCGGAATGTACTAAACCGCTTGCGCAGTCACTTAAAACAAAAAGCCCGGCTAATCCCGGGCTTTTTTCTTATTCACCTGTTTTGATCTTGACATTGTTAGCGCTGTGAATGTTTAATATATGAAGAATCGTTGTTGAAGGCGGGAATGTGCAATTTTCGTAAATGAAGGAGAGAGAGAACCATGAAAAAAATGCTAATAATAATGGTCGTTGCGCAATTGGCGCTTGTGTTGGGTTGTGTCCATACGTCATCGAATAATTACTCCGCAGAATTGCTTGCCGAAAAAACCAGAAGCGAAAAGACGGCCAAGTTGCTCGATACCAGTGCCGCTCCCGTTTTAGGCCCTATGCAAAAGGAGTTTCTTGTGGCCTTGCTGGAGGACGATATCGACAAGGCGTGGGGAATGGTATCGCATGCCGGGCAGACTAGGATGACAGCCTCAGTGAGGGATTACAAAGAAAACAGCTCTGGAATTAGGGATAACCTTGAAAATATGAGACAACGTCTTAATGCCATGGAGCAAACCAAAGCTCCGTGTGATGAAAAAATACTTCTAGAACATCGTATTGCAATGACAGAGGCGTTATTGCAAGCTAATAGTGGTCAGGATATGTTGAAGGCAATGGCGATTAAAATGTGGTTTTTATGTCGGTACGAGATGAAAATTACCAGCGAACAAGTTAACGGTGACAAAGGTTTTGTAATCTTAAAAACCGGTCTTCCCAAACCGGAACAAAGAATTGATTTCAAAAAAGAAGATGGGGTATGGAAGCTATTATAGAATTGATTCGTCTGGTTAAGGCAGATTAGCTTATGGGCGATCTGACGCTAATGATACGGGTGCAGGTTGCGGAGTCATACATGCAAAAAGCCCGGCTAACCCCGGGTTTTTTCTTTTTTTCAAACCTTTTTGATGACATGGAACATATTGCAAACAATCTGCTTAACATTTGAATGGGGGATTCTTTGTAGCCTGGCCCAGTTTTTTTGCTAACTTGACGTCGGGCTACTTGGGCGATTCAGAACGAAACCGCCTCCGCGTTGTCATTCTGGATTTTTATAGCGCTCCAGCACCCTGCCGACGATGTTGGTAGTGGAGATTCCGTCTACCATCGGAGCGAGCCGGATTTCGCCGCCGTACGACTCGATTAAGTCCGCGCCTACTACTTGTTCCTTGCTGTATTCCGCGCCCTTCACCAAAACGTCTGGCCGGATTTGCCGCAGCAGTTCCATCGGTGTGTCTTCGTCGAAGAACACAATGTAGTCTACCAATTCCACCGCCGCCAATATCTGACCGCGTTCGAGTTCCTTGAGTATCGGGCGTGTAGGGCCTTTCAGCCGCGAGACCGATGCGTCGGTGTTGACGCCGATAATGAGCATGTCGCCCTGTGCTCGCGAAAATTGCAAGTATTTGATGTGTCCCACATGCAGTACGTCGAAGCAGCCGTTGGTAAATACAACTTTGCGGCGTTTGCGGTGTGCCTCCTCGACGATCTCCAGAATTTCGGGCAGCGACTTGAT
>CAYSUZ010000021.1:0-9488 GCA_964434335.1 uncultured Planctomycetota bacterium
CCTGTGGCGCGGCGGGCGGTTTCAATTCGGTACTGACTGCGCTTCTGGATCCCGGCGACGAGATTGTGATATTTGTTCCGTATTTCGCCGAGTACCTTTTTTATATCGACAACGCCAACGGCGTGGCCGTCAAGGTCGATACCGACGAAGAATTTGGCATCGACGTCGCGGCCCTCGAAAAAGCACTCACGCCCAAAACCAAGGCCGTCGTTATCAACTCCCCCAACAACCCCACGGGACGAGTTTATGACGAAAAAATGGTGGCAGAAATGGCACGCCTGTTGGAAGCAAAGCAAAAGGAATTCGGCCACGAGATATACCTGCTCTCGGATGAACCATACCGCGCAATCGTTTACGACGGCTGTCACGTGCCGGAGATTTTCAACATATACGAGAACAGCATGGTCATGACTTCGCACTCCAAAGACCTCGGGCTGGCTGGCGAGCGCATCGGCAATATCGCGCTGCACCCAAACATCGCAGGCTACGAGGAACTGCGCGAAGCGATTGCGTTTGCGACGCGTGCGCTGGGCTTTAAGAGCGCGCCCGCTACGATTCAGCGCGTAGTCAGCACGCTGCAGGATTCCACCGTGGACATCGGCGCGTACGCACACAAACGCGAGATGCTCTGCGAGGGGCTAGCGAAACTGGGCTTCAAATTCCACAAACCCGAAGGCGCGTTTTATCTCTTCCCGCAGACGCCTATGTCCGATGACGTGGAGTTCGTAAAGGAATTGCAAAAGGAATGTATACTGACTGTGCCGGGCAGTGGTTTCGGCCGCCCCGGCCACATAAGGATTTCGTACTGCGTCGAAGATGATATGATTACTCGTTCGCTGCCGAGTTTCGAAAAGGTCGCGCGACGAATGAAGATGATCTGAGCAGCGGAATTCATTCTTAACCGCAGAGACGCAGAGTTTCCTTCAGTGTTGCATAACGGCTTCCATCGCTAACACGCTTTTCCCGGCCCCCTTGTGCAAAGCCCTCGACACAGTGCTATTCCTAATGGAATCATGTCTCTCCTTTTACCGCAGAGGCGCAGAGAACGCAGAGGATTTGTAACAAAAAAGGCGACCGTCTTTCGACGACCGCCTTTTGTTTTGTTTGCCGTGTGGATTGTTTACGCAACTCGTTTGCGAACGACACCCGCAAGCGCAAGAACGCCCGCACCGATCAGCATCATCGTCCCCGGCTCTGGTACAATAGCAGTGTTTTCACCGACACCTACAATATCCAGATTGCCTTCGGTCTCGCTACCTTCATAATGAAGATTAATTTCCCCTAACTCTTTATTTGTGGGGTCGAAAGTGTGCGGTACTGTAATGTTGCCCCCTACTCCTAAATTACCACTCAATGTAAGCAAATCAGTATTTGCATCATACGACCCGTCCCATCCTCCTGGGCATGTAAGTGATGTTAAATCTGGGATTGTCCATTCAAATACACTTCTAGTTTCTGAACCGACATTATATAAATCGAGATATCCTGTTCCAGTCAAATTATTGTCCTGATCCACAGCAAAATTCCATCCTGCATATATATTATCATCCATATTCCACCCAGGATTATCAATTGTTCCAGTTAAATTCATATCATTTCCAGTCATATCATAATCCGGATTCTGATCAATAGGCATTCCATAAGCTGGTCCGCTTCCTGCAAGTGTAGCCAAAGCAACTACTGCAACCGCTGCGTATGACATCAGGGCTGTCGTTGCTATGCGCAGTCGTATTATGCTTTTCATAATCGCTCCTGGATTCATAAACCTCTGGTGGACTTTTTAATCGACACGATAGTTCCGTCGCCCCTCGCCATAAAAACGGGCCATCACATATACTCCCAGACACATAATCGCTAGGGACACATCCCTTTGCGATGCAAAGGAGGAAGTGTCCCGTCGCCCCTCGCCATAAAAACGGGCCATCCCATATACTCCCAGACACATGAGCGGCAAAAAAATCGCGCTAAAAATCAAAAAATCTTTCAACCACAGAGGACACAGAGGCGGCCCTGCGGTTAAAGATTATTTTGTCTTCGCGGAGCGCCGGCGCATCACCCCCAGCACACCCATCACCCCCGCCGCGAACATCGCCATCGATCCAGGTTCAGGGACAGCAGCAGGCTCGATTCCTTCTGCATATAAGCCTGTATCTGTAGCTTGATTCAATATTAAGTTTCCAGTGTCAAGGTTAAATCCTGCTCCATATAATGAATGTGTAGGCAATCCACTTGTCTGAATAGCTTCCCAGTTTTCAATCGCGCTAAAATCATCATTAAGCTCTCCTTTATATACCTTATCTGTGCCGTTTGTAGCAACAATCGTATTCCCAAAAATACCTAATCCTAATCCTTCTCCCATGATTGAATCTATTGCATATATGTTTGATGTGGCTCCTGTCAATTTATTTATCCTTGCGATATTAGCACCGTCGTCAACTACAAGGAAGTAGTTGTCTGCGGTAGATGCCAATCCTCTTGCACCCGATTCTGAGATTCCTAAACCTAAATCCCATAATGAGCCATCAAAAGTATATATTTCAGAGCCAGTCATATTACTGCATGATAAATTATTACCATCAAAACCCAGTCCATAAACATCTACTCCACCAGGCAACAAAATAGTATCTGTCAAAGCACCTAAACTATTCCTTACTTCTATTCCTGACGTAGTATGGAAAAAATTCTGATCAGGAGTTGCTCCGCCTGCTGTGTCATATCCTGCATTATTTAATGAAAAAGTATCTGTAACATTTCCAAAAATAGGAGTCGCATTAGCTGCGGCGGCGCAGACCAGCAGAAACAGCGCCGCAAGACCCGGCACGGTACTTTTAATCGCTATTCTCTTCGATTTCATAATCAATCCTTGTCTCATACCCGACAGACTTTTTAATCGACAAACTCCCCCCACCTAAAAGCAGGGCATCTCATATATTCCCAGACACATAATCGCTAGGGACACATCCCTTTGCGATGCAAAGGAGGAAGTGTCCCGTCGCCCCTCGCCATAAAAACGGGCCATCCCATATACTCCCAGACACATGAGCGGCAAAAAAATCGCGGTAAAAATCCCAAAAAATCAAAGAAATCTGTGTAATCGGCGAAATCTGCGGATAAGAAGTTTTATTTGCAGCGGGCGAGGAGGTCGCGGATACGGCGGCGGAATTCGGGGCCATGCTCGCTCGTCAGTATCGCGCCGTGCGCTGGGCCATCTATTTCCCAATAAACCTGGCCTTCGCCCAACTGCTCCGCAGCGCGGCGGGTCTGTGCGACAGGCACGGTAGCATCGGAGGCAGTCCCGACCAACAGCAGCGGCACACCTTTTAACCTCGGCAACGCCCGCACGATATCGACTACCTTATATTCTATATTGCGGCGAACGTCCGTACCCCATAAAAGCATCCTGACGAAAAATCTCGGAACGCGCAACATTTTTTGCGCGTTGTGCAGCACAATATTTTCCATCGAATCAAACGGGCTTTCGGCGATGACGCCGTCAACCGCCCCACCGTAGGCCGCCGCAAGAATCGTTGCGACAGCGCCCATGGAAAAACCGTACAGGACTATGCGGCTGATTTTTTTTTCGCGCCGCAGCCAATCGGTGATAGCCATGATGTCGAACATTTCGAGATAGCCCAGCGACGAAAACGCGCCGCCGCTTTTGCCGTGGCCGCGAAAGTCAAAGAGGCATACGTCGCAGTTTTCTTCGTGAAACGCTATGGCCTGCGGATACATCTGCTCGATCTTGCCGCCAAGACCGTGGGCGATAAGGACGCATGTCCGGGTGTCGCGGGTTTCGACGGGAAAGAAGGTGATCTGGAGTTTGTGACCGAAGCGCGATTCGGTGATTTCGGTTCGTTCGAATTCGCCCTCGTGACGCGCCATGAACTCCGCGTCGTTTTCGCTGAAGTCGATCGCATCGGGCACGCGCGTTATCCGGCGGGCTAATATCATGGGCAGGAAAAAAAAGATAGCCAGCAGGTAATAACCAAGCCGTCGGAACATACGGTGCTTCAAATTTCGTTGGATAATTAGACTATTCATAGGCCAATCAGGTTTTTGGGAGGGAGATGCTATCACGAAAGGCGGCGCGGGGCAAATTAAAATCTGGTTAATCCCGCGTGAAGATTCGTGTGTGCGTCTGGTCGCTTTCGGCAGAGTTTGCGACTATCCTGAGTTTCGCCACCTTGAATCGTTTGTAAGCAAATTCGGCCCATTCTTCCATTTGCTGGTTGAGCACCGCTTTGTCGTTGCCAAAGGCGGCTTCGTTGGCCTGGTACGAAATGATGATTTCGCCCGTTTGCTCGTTTCGCTCGACGGCGATGTCTTCGACTCCGAATTTCTGCGCCAATTCCGTTTTGATTTGGAGTCGCAAATCCTGGCCGAGATAGGTTTTGCCCAGCACGACAAGCATTACGATACCGATTACACCGATAATAAAAATCACCCACGGGGATTTGCTCATATCAGACCTCTCTATTACTATTGCAGTATATTAGAGATATCGAAAGTTTTGGCGCGAGTATTTAGGAGGATTTTGGGGAAAGTTTCGTCTTGTTTTCGGCGAGCCACTTCTTCCACTCCGAGACTCTTTTGTCCAGGGCGGCGTAATAGTCGGCAGGCAACACAAGATCGGTTCCAGCGTGAAAATTCAATAACGAGTCGAGGGCATCGCATGCAGCCGTTCTGATGACGGCATTTTCGCTGTCGAGCAGGCGCGCAAGCAACAGTGCGTCGCTGCTCTCGCCCACACGCGCCAACGAAACAATCGCGCTGTGCGCAACGGCGAGTTCGTCGCTGTCAATCATTTCGCGCAAGACGCTGCGAGCCTGGTCTTCTCTGTAATAACCCAGCAGTTGGGCGATTTGAATTCTCTCGCCCAAACCAACCTCAGGCAGCACGCTAAGCGCGGCGTCAAGAAAGCGGTTTTTGGGATCGGTAGATTCGGTTGCAAAATCTCTTCGGAACGCGACGAAGGCCTTGAGCGCGTAGTATCTGGCGACTGGTTCGTCTTTGACCCAGCGCAACAATTCGGGCACGGCTTTTTCGCGGAAGTTCAGCAACGAGAAATATGCGTTGCTCATATCATCGGGTTGTCTGCGATCGACTTGCCGGTCGGCTTGAGTCCGGCGCGAAACGGAATATTGATCGGAACTTTTCTGATCGGGAATCTCGGTTTTTAGTATCGCCAGGATATTGCCCAAAATTTCGGCGCGTTTTTCGGAATTCATCTTCTGGGCCGCGCTTACAGGCACAAGCTGGAAGGATTCTTTTTGTTTTTTTCTTGGTTTGGATGTTTTTTTGCCGCCGACTTCGCCTGGCTTGTCCTTAATGCGGTCCAGAGTTTGTCGCTTTTTTTTCTCTGTTTCAGTCAGCATAGTTCTGTTGGCGTCGCGTTGTTTTGCGCTTTTGGCGTAGCCTTTGTAATAAACAACTGCAACGACAACCAGAATAATCGCCACTGGCAACAACACTGCTATAATTATCCTATCACGCTGTTTTATCATTGTAATCCATAATTTATTTCTGGAATATCTTTGCCGGTAAGGTGTACCCACTTATTTTCCTTTGCGTCCCACCACATAATAACCAGATAAACGCGTTCCGCGCCGTGCTCTTTTTTGAGGGTAGCCTTGCGGGTCATGATCCCCTGGAAAGGATACTCGTCGCAATCGACTCGGATGACGTGAGCGGGGTTTTGGAACAGCGCGAAATCTTCGTTCGCAGACCTGAACACGCCGCTCTCATCCTGTTTGTAACCGCTTTGCTCGAAATGCTCGCAAACCGCAAGCGTCAGAGATTCTGCCGTGGGCGGTTCCGATTGGTCCATTCCCGAACTCTTGCACGATGCCGTCGTCAGCACCAATACGCATAGCGCCAGGGCAAATGCCAGCGTCATAGCACGATTACTATTTGATCTCATCGATCGACCTCCCGTTTTTTTCCAGATAATCTTTGATGGCGGCGTGAAGAGCATCCGCAGCGAGATTGCTGCAATGAAGCTTTTGCGGCGGCAGGCCGTGCAGTTCTGCGGCAACCATGTCGCGCGTAATTTTGAAAGCCTCGCCGATGCTGCGATCCTTGGCCATCTCGGTAGTAACACTGCTTGTAGCAATAGCCGCGCCGCAACCCAGAGTCTGGAATTTGACATCTGTAATAATATCGTTTGCGTCAACGAGGATCGTAATTTTCATCACGTCGCCGCAGACGGGATTGCCAACTTCGCCGCGTCCGTCGGGGTTTTCGATCTCGCCGACGTTGCGGGGGTTGGAAAAGTGATCCATTACTTCTTTGCTGTACAAATCCCGTTCCTCACGTTAGGAGTATGATAAAAGGTTCCGGGGCTATTTTAACGGAGACATCTCCCGAAGTCTATCTACAATTCCGGGAAAAACGTCGAGGACGTAATCAATGTGTTTCTCGGTGGTATGCCGGCCAAGCGTCAGGCGTATGGATCCGTGGGCGACTTCGGGGGGCAGGCCGATCGCAAGCAAGACGTGCGATGGTGCCAACGAGCCGGTAGTACAAGCCGAGCCGCTGGAGCAACAGATGCGCTGGAGATTGAGATAGAGCAGCATCGCTTCGCCTTCAACTTTACTGACGCAGAAATTGACGTTGTTGGGCAGCCGTTTTTCGGGATGACCGTTGAGCTGCACATCTGAAATGCGCTGGGGTATGCCGCGAATGAGTTTGTCGCGCAGAAGCAACATCTTTTCGTTAACCTGCGTCATCTCGGCGATGGCGATTTCGGCAGCCTTGCCCAGCCCGACTATGCCGGGAACGTTTTGCGTCGAGGCGCGGCGTCCACGCTCCTGCCCGCCGCCCATGATAAGAGGCTGGAGGCGCAGGCCCTTGCGGACGAACAACGCGCCGACACCTTTTGGGCCGTAGAGTTTGTGGGCGGAGAGCGAAAGCATATCGCAGCCCATCGCCTTGACATCTACCGGATAGTTACCGACGGTCTGGACGGCATCAACGTGCAGCAGAACGCCTTTTTCGCGGGTAACGGCGGCGATTTCTTCGATCGGCTCGATGGTACCGATTTCGTTATTGGCGTGCATAATTGAGACAAGCGCGGTGTCCTTGCGAATAGCTTTGCGCACGTCGTCCGGCGAGACTAAACCAAAAGAATCGACCGGGAGAAGTGTAACCTCCCAGCCGATTTTTTTTTCGAGAAACTCGCACGCTTCGAGCACAGCGTGGTGCTCAATCGACGAGGTGATAACGTGTTTTTTGTCGTCTTTGGCGGAAAAAGCAGTGCCTAATACCGCCCAGTTGTCAGACTCGGTGCCGCCGCTGGTGAAGAACAGCTCTTCGGGAGCGCAATTGATCAGGGCCGCGACTTTTTCACGCGCCAGCTCAATAGTCTGAGCGGCGCTTACGCCGAGACTGTACAGCGATGAAGGATTGCCGAAATATTCGGTAAAATACGGCTCCATCTCCGCAACGACCCGCGGATCGGTCGGCGTGGTCGCAGAATGATCCAGATAAATCTCGTCCTTCATGACGCCCCTCCGTCTGAAATTTACATCAGGCCTTTGAGTATCTTGTCGAAGTCGATCTCTTTGTTGACGATTTCAACTGCACGATCAACCTTGCTCTCGCTGCGCAGGCTCAGATGCCCCAGCAACGATTCGACGCGCTCTACAACAGCACCGGTGTCACCCTTGACCAAAAGGATGGGCACGCCCGCGGCTGTCGCCTTGCTGAGTATGATTTCATTAGGCATCAACCCGCCGGTGAGTATCATGCAGGTCGTCGAAGTCTCGAGCGCAGCTAGTTGGATATCGGCACGGTCGCCGCCAACGATCAACGCCTGGTTGCGCAATTTGCGCATATGACGCAGAGCGCTTTCGACGTTCATCGCGCCGATGGAAAACTTTTCTACTACGCCATCCATCTTGTCGTGGCAACAAATCACGTCGCCGCCAAGCGCATCGCAAATTTCGTTCACCGAGACACTGGAAAGCAGCGCGTCTTTGCCCATGATTCCGAGCAATTCGATGCCCTGCTTTTGCAGATATGGCTTTACGAGTTTGTTGTAGAATTCGAGCTTTCCGGGCTTGACCTTGTTGACCACAGCGCCGATTAAGGCGTCGCCGATTTTATTGCGTGCGTTGACAAAACCGTCGAGCATCTGATTGAGCCACTTCGGTGCGTCAACTATGACCGACTTGCCGTCGAATTCTTTGATAAGCATCTCAAACGGCGCGCCCATAAAGCCGCCGAATGACAGATCGCCGAGGCTTTCTACCAGCACGACGTCTTTGCCTTTGGCTATGCGTTCGTAGCTGCTTTTGATCTTATCGAAAATATCGGTCGCTTCGCCTTCGAGCACGTCTTCGATGAGCGAGTCGTTAATGACACACGGGCACATGTCGGCCAGCGAGTCGTCGAGGTTAAGAACCTTGCGGAAAAAGACTGTGTCTTCGTCGGTCAGGATGTTGTCCACGCGGGTTGGAAACGCGCCGAAAGGTTTGAACAGACCGACTTTGTAGCCTTCTTTCTGAAAGCGTTTGCCGAGTCCCAATAGAATAAGATTTTTACCTGAGTATTCACTAAGAGAAGTTACGAAAAGAGGCTTCATGGTTTAGGCACCTCCAAGTGTTAATCTGGCGTCGAGTGCAATCGATCCCTCACCGTCGGCAAATACCTTGAGCGGGTTAACGTCGAGTTCGACTATCTCTGGAAAATCCATGACAAGCTGCGAAAGCCTTAGCAATGATTCAATAATGGCGTCGATGTCTGCGGGTTTTTCACCGCGCACACCGGCCAACAAAGGATACGATCTAATCTCGCGGACCATTTCGTAAGCGTCGTCTTTGGTCAGCGGCGCTATGCGGAACGATACGTCTTTGAGTACTTCAACATAAATCCCGCCGAGTCCGAACATCATCATCGGCCCGAACTGCGGGTCGCGGCTCATGCCAAGAATAACTTCCTTGCCGCCCTTAATCATTTCCTGCACAGCTACGCCGCGAATATCGGCCTGCGGCATACGACGCAGGGCCAAAGTGCGCAGCTCGTGATAGGCGGTCAGTGCTTCTTCGCCGCTGTTGATGTTGAGTTTTACGCCGCCGAAATCGGACTTGTGCAGAATGTCGGGACTGACGATTTTCATTACCAGCGGGTAGCCCACGCTGTCCGATATGCGTAAAACCTGTTTGGCGGTCTGTGCAACGACGTTGGCGGGGAGCTGGAAGCCATAGGCCGAAATTACTTCGCGGCATTCGACTTCGCCGAGTTCGAGCATGCCCGCTTCCCTGGCGTTTTTGAATATCTCTACGACTTTGTCGCGGTCGACATCAAAGTGCTCAGGTTTGGAAACGGGTTTCTGGGTCCAGTTGCGGAAACGATACATCGCGTCGAAGGCCTTGACTGCGCGCTCGGCGTTGGTGTAATGCGGAATGCCTTGTTCACGTAGAATTTCGCGCGGCCTCTTGACGAGATCGCCGCCCAAAAATGCCGAAACCACGGTGTTGTCTTCACGC
>CAYSUZ010000022.1:0-9420 GCA_964434335.1 uncultured Planctomycetota bacterium
GCAATTCGCGCAAGGCGCGTTTGCTCGTCAGTTATTCGTGGCTGGCCGCCGCCGCCGATACAGCCGCCCGGACAGCCCATGATTTCGATGAAATGGTAATTTGCTTCACCGCGCTTGACGCGTTCAAGCAACATGCGTGCGTTTGCCAGGCCGTGTGCCACAGCGACCTTTATGGTAACGCCTTCGAGGAAGGCTCGGTCGGCAGCCGCGCCGTCGATTTTTATCTCGGCTTCCTTAACGCCTCCCAATCCCATGATCGGCTTGACGTGCAAGTCTTCGCCGGGCATTTCCCGTCCGGTGACCAACTCGTAGACCGTGCGCAATGCCGCTTCCATCACGCCACCGGTGTTGGCGAAAATGTCCGCTGCACCCGTGGATGCACCCAATGGCATGTCGAATTTCTCGTCGGGCAGGGTAGCGAAGTCGATGCCCACTTCTTTTATCATTCGCGCCGCTTCGCGCGTTGTTAGCACCGCGTCAACTTCACGACGTCCCTCAACCCGCATTTCAGGTCGCTCACTTTCGTATTTCTTGGCCGTGCAGGGCATAATCGAGACTACGAACATTTTGTCGGGATCGATGCCAGCCATCTGTGCGAAATAAGTCTTGGCGATTGCGCCAAACATCTGTTGCGGCGACTTGCAACTTGACATGTTGTCGATCATTTCCGGGAAAAAGTGTTCCATATATTTGACCCAGCCCGAACTGCACGAAGTGATCATTGGCAGTGTTGCCTTGCCGTTACCGACGATGGTTTCTTCGAGCCGCCCCAGCAACTCAAGACCTTCCTCGACAATCGTCAGGTCTGCGCCGAACTCGGTGTCGAAGACCCGGTCGAACCCAAGTGCGCGAAGCCCCGCGACCATCTTGCCCGTAACCAGACTCCCAGCCTTCATCCCGAAGCACTCGCCTATTGCGGCGCGCACTGCGGGCGCGGTCTGCACGATGACGAACTTGTCGGTGTCGTCAAGCGCGGCCCAGACTCGTGCGATGTGTGATTTTTCTGTGATCGCTCCCACCGGACAAACCAGTGCGCACTGCCCACATTGGACGCAGGAGACCGAGCCGAGCGGATCGTTAAACGCAGGTGCGACAGTCGTATCGAATCCGCGATTTATTACAGCTATCGCACTGACGCCTTGTATCTCGGCGCACACTCGCACGCAACGGCGGCAAAGGATGCATTTGTCCATGTCGCGTACCAGTCCTGTTGCGGATTCGTCGCGCTCGCCACCGGATCGCTCGCCTTCAAAGGCAACTTCGCGGATGCCCAGTTCGTGAGCCATGTCCTGTAATTCGCATTCGCCGTTGCGCTCGCAGATGTTGCAATCGAACGGGTGGTCCGAGAGAATCAGCTCAAGTACTGCCTTGCGTGCCTCGCGCACGCGTTTGCTGTGGGTTAGCACATCCATGCCATCGGCAATCTCGGTAGCGCATGCGGGCAGCAGGTTGCGCATTCCTGCGATTTCCACCAAACACATTCTGCACGCGCCTATTGGCTCCAGACCTTCGATGTGGCAAAGCGTCGGTATCTTAATGCCGAGCCTTTTTGCAACCGTCAGAATCGTCTCGCCCTTAGCGGCCTCGACGGTGTGGTTGTTGATCTTCAGGCTGACCATGTCGGTTGTGGTGTTTTTTGTTTTTTCGATTTTCTGCATTTTAACTCTCCCCTGCGGCATTGGCGTTTTGCTTGTTTGAGCTTTGGGCGGCCTTGTCAAATTTGCATATGCCCGCACGACATTTGTGATCGCAGATATGTTCCTCGTACTCTTCGCGGAAAAATCTCAGCGTCGAAAGCACCGGATTAGGTGCAGTCTGGCCCAGTCCGCACAGAGCAGTGTTTTTTATTTGGTGCGAAAGTCTTTCGAGTTTTTCGATGTCGCCCGCCTGCCCCAGACCTTCGGTGATGCGCGTAAGAATCTCTAGCATCCTCTTGGTGCCGATGCGACACGGCGGGCATTTGCCGCAGGACTCTTCCTGGATGAAGGTCAGAAAAAATTTCGCAAGATCCACCATGCATGTTTTTTTGTCCATGACTATCAGGCCGCCCGAACCCATCATCGCGCCCAGCTCAATTAGTGATTCGTAGTCAATCGGCACGTTGATGTGTTCTTGCGGAATACAGCCGCCGCTCGGTCCGCCGATCTGTGCGGCCTTGAATTCGCCGCCGTCCTTGATGCCACCGCCGATGTCGTAGATGATTGTCGATAGCGATACGCCCATCGGGACTTCGGCCAGGCCGGTGTTCTGTATATCTCCGGCCAGCGCAAAAACCTTTGTGCCCTTGCTCTTCTCGGTGCCGAAACCCGCGAACCACTCGCTGCCCTTGCGGATGATTGGCGGAATATTGGCGTAAGTTTCGACGTTGTTGAGAATCGTTGGCTTGCCCCATAGCCCACTAACTGCCGGGAATGGCGGCCTTGGCCTTGGTTCTCCACGCTTGCCTTCGATCGAGGCGATCAGTGCTGTTTCTTCGCCGCAGACAAATGCACCCGCGCCCATGCGAATATCCAGATCGAACTCGAAGCCGCTGCCCATGATATCCTTGCCCAGCAGCCCGAGTTTGCGTGCTTGCTTGAGCGCCAGCCCCATGCGCTCTACCGCCAATGGGTACTCGGCGCGCACGTAAATATAACCCTGATGAGCGCCGATGGCATATCCTGCGATAATCATTGCCTCAATGATTCGGTGCGGATCGCCTTCGAGTACGCTGCGATCCATAAACGCACCGGGGTCGCCTTCGTCGGCGTTGCAGAGCACGTATTTTGTGTCGGATTTTTCGCGTGCCGCGAAACTCCATTTCAGGCCCGTAGAAAAACCACCACCGCCGCGTCCTCGCAAGCCCGATTTCTTGATCTCGTCGATGATTTTTTCGGGTTCCATCTCGTTTAACGATTTAGCCAGCGCCATGTAGCCGTCGCGGGCGATGTACTCGTTGATGTCGAGCGGATTGATAACACCGCAGTTTTCCAGCACGATTTTTTGCTGCAAACTGAAAAAACCGATCTTGCGCAGGCCCGCGACTATTTCGTCGGTTTCGGGATTTTTGTAAGCTAGCGTTTCTACTATGCGGCCCTTGAGCAGATGTTCTTCGACGATTTTTGCGGCATCGGTAACTTTCACATGCTGATAAAAAATTCCGTCTGGATAGATCATCACCACCGGGCCTAGGTCGCAGCAGCCTACGCAGCCAGTTTCGACAACCATAATTTCGTTGTTCAGGTTGTGTCGTGCAATCTGCTCTTTGATCGCCGCCGAGACATCAAGTGCGCCCGACGATATACACCCGGCTCCGGCGCATACCAGCACATGTGCGCGGTAAGCGATATTTGGTGATGTTTGTGATTGTCCTGTTGTTTTCATTATTCGCCCCGTTTGCTGTGCAAGACGTATTCGGTGATTGATTGGCCATGAATGATGTGCTTGTCGACTATCTCTCGCATTTTTTCAGGGGTGAGATGCCCGTAGCGAATTACCCCATCCTTTGCGGTGGCGACGGTGGCCATCGGCTCGGCGTCGCAAAGCCCCAGGCAGCCCGACTGCGATACGGCTATGCCTTTAAGCCCGCGCTTTTCGATCTCTTCGAGCAGCGCGGCCATGATGTCGCGCGCACCAGCGGCGATTCCACATGTGCCCATATGTACCGTAACCTTCGTCGAGAAATCGCCATCCGCGCGTAATTCCATTGCGCTTTGCGAGTCGTCGCGTATCTTGCGCAGGTCGTCGATGGATCGTATCTTTGTCATTGCTGCCTCTCCTTGTTAGCTATGCGCCCTGCGCGATTTTGTCGTCGGTTCCGAATTGTTCCAACATTGGTCCGACGCTCTCGACGCTAACCTTCTGGAATACCTCGCCGTTGATTGTGACTACCGGTGCCAACCCGCAGGCTCCAAAACAGCGCGAGGCGTTGAGTGTATACATGCCGTCGGGTGTGGTCTGCCCGATCTCAATGCCGAGTCGCCGCGATATTTCGGCCAGCACCTTATCGGCGCCGCGCACGTAGCAGGCTGTGCCCATGCATACTCGGATCGTGTAGCGGCCGCTGGGCTTGGTGCTGAAAAAACTGTAAAACGATACTACGCCGTAGATTTCGCTTAGCGGGATGTCCATAGCTTCGCTGATACATTGCAGTGTCTTGCGCGGTAGATAGCCGAACAGTTCCTGCGCCGAGTGTAGCGCCGGAATTAGGCCGCCGGGGATATCGCGGAATTTTTTCAGCCGCTTGTCCAATTGTTGATAGAGCAAGTCTTGTGCGCCGTCGCTAGTTTGCTTTTTGTCTGTCATTATCTCGCTCCGTATGCTTGTTCGCGTGTCTTGGTCTTATCCGAGGGCCAATCGATAAGGTTAGCTCGGGTTGTTTGCTCTAATTGCGGCAGCAGGTTTTCCAGACTGCCGACAACCTTGCATATTGCCAATACGTCCTCGCGGAACTTGCCACCGTATTCGCGCGAAAGCGCCGCAGTGTCCAATACCAGTCGCTCGCGGCCCATGTGGTATTCGTAGAGGAAATCTACCATTGGATGCCCGACGACGAGGGTCTTGAGTGTGGCGATAACGTCACCTAGTGGAGGGCAATCGATATGACGCTTGTTGAAGACTGCCGTTACTGTTGTGCCCTTATCGGGCAAAGACTCAATCACCGTGCCGCCGCCAGTTGCATTCGCTGCATCACGGATGAGCGGCAGGCCCATCCCGATTTGCCGGGAAGTACGCGTGGTGTAGAAGGGATCAAAAACCCGGGCGAGCGCATCGCTGCTCAGCCCCTCGCCATTGTCGGAAATGGTCACCGAAAGTGTGCCCGCGTTATCGTTGTCGATGATGAGGATGTCGATCTTTGTTGCGGCTCCGCGAACGGAGTTCTCAACGATGTCGAGGATGTGCAATGAGATTTCCTGCATTTCATTTGCCTCGCGTTGAATGTGATTGTGCGGTTTTGTCTGCATTGGGGCCGAAGCGCCTATTGCGCAACGCCTCCTTTACCCCTCGAAAATCCAGCCCCTGTATCTCGATGCTTGAACGTACCCGACCGATGTCCCCTAGCGTATGCGCGTCTGAAGATGTGATTACTGGGAAGCCGGGGAAGAATTCGCGCGCTTTGTTGAGATAAGCATTGGGAGATACTTCCAACGCGTCGAAATTCATTTCGGTCGGGATGCGTCCAAACTTTGTTGCAGCACTAAAAATTGGCCTGTCTACGTGCGCCGCAATGGTCAGGCCGCCAAGCGCGCGAGTTGTTTCTATTGTTTCTACAACGCTCAACCCGCTTTTGCCTTCAAGCATATATTCCGCAGGCCTCAGCGTTCGACCGTGTACGTCAACGACGCGTTGGCCGCTAAGCTTGCGCGGGTCATCCGTCGGGGCGAGCGTCGCGTAAATCTCCCGCTGCATTCCAAGTGCCTGCTCGGCAGTTGGGAACAGGCAGACTACGTGAATTTCCTCGGCGGTGGTTACTTCGATGCCGGGGATTACCAGCAGCGGCGTGCCTGCTGCCGCCATTACTACCTGCGAGGCATTCTCCGCGCTGTTGTGGTCGCACACACCGATAACATCCAGCCCTCTCTCCAACGCTGCCTCGACTATTGCCTCAGGCAGCATCTCATCTTCGGCACAAGGAGAGAGACAGGTATGGATGTGCAGATCGCAGATCGCGATGTGCATCGGGCGAGATTGCGGATTCAGCAGCGGCCACAGTCGGCCCGCTATGTTGAAAATTGCTTCGTTGGTGCGGATGATCGCAACTCCCTCGCGGCGCGCCAATGCCAGGGTGTCTTCCTTGACTTCCGCTGCGGCAATAATGATTCCAGCGAGCTGTTTATGGGCCGCGACTGCGATCGCGTTTGGGTTGCTGCGGATGGTTAGCCAAAGATGGCCGGGTTTGGAACGGTGTAGGATGTCGCTGAGAACGTCGCCGACGATTACTCCTGAAACTTCCGTTGCGGCAGCGACTTTGTCAAGGTCGGCTGGGGTTTGAAGGCCGGATCTCTCTAGTAATTCGCTTAGTGTCATGCCAGCACCTGAGTAAAAGATAATGTGGCCGCGGCAAGGTGCAAAACAAAGGTGTAAGGTCAATCGCCGCGACCACTGCCTATTACATGGCAATACAGATGCCATAATTGAAGCGTGCAGCGGAAATGAAGACATAGGCAGCGATTAATAAACCTAATTGCTTGTTAGCAAAGGTGATATCGAAATTGAGGATTTTTAGCGGGGCGCTTTCGCGGAGTTATTGGTCTTTCATTGCCGCGTTACCGCAAGGGCGCATTTGGGTAAAAAGGGTTACATGCGGGAATTATTAGTTAAGGCGTGGGGCTACGCGATATCTACTCGAATTGTGTATTCTTTAATTTTTTGATAAAGTGTTTTGCGGGAAATCTGGAGTATCTCTGCGGCGTGGGTGCGTGAGCCTCCGGTCTGGCGCAGAACCTCGACGATGCGCGCGCGTTCCACCTGTTTCATATGGTTTTTGAGCGAGAGCACCTGTTCAGGATTTTTGCTGGCGTTGCTTATGATGAAGCGTTCCGATAGGTTGAAATCTGCGGGCAGGTCGGCGGAGTGGATGATTTCTTTGTCTTGTAGTGCGACCTGTTGCTGCACGAAATTGTCGAGTTCACGCACGTTGCCCGGCCAGTCGTAATCCATCATCCGTTCCATCGCATCCTTGGCGAAGCCGCGCACTTGTTTGTCGTTTTCTTCGGAATGCTTTTTAATGAAATGCGCCACGAGCAGCGGGATGTCGCTTTTGTGATGGCGCAGTGGCGGCATGTAGATCGGCAGTACGTGCAGGCGGAAATAAAGATCGTCACGGAATTTTTCTTCCTTAACACGTTGCTGCAAATCGCGATTGGTTGCGCTTATCAATCGCACGTCGATCTTTTTGCTTTCTGTGCCGCCGACCGGCGTAATCTCGCGTTCCTGGAGTGTGCGCAGGAGCTTGACCTGCACGCTGGGGCTGATGTCGCCGATTTCGTCGAGGAAAAGCGAGCCTTTGTGGGCGACCTCGAACAATCCCAGCTTGTCGTAAAATGCGCCAGTGAACGAGCCTTTCTTGAAGCCGAAAAACTCGCTCTCCATCAGGCTCTCCGGTATCGCCGAACAATTTATGACAACGAATTTGTTGTCGGCGCGAGAGCCGTTATAGTGGATTGCCTGTGCGACGAGTTCTTTGCCCGTACCCGATTCACCATAAATAATTACGTTGGCATCGTTGCGGCATGCTTTGGTGATGAGCTGATAAATCTGCCGCATCGCCCCGCTTTCGCCGATGATGTTGTCGAACGCGTAGCGGGTTTTGAGTTCGCGTTTAAGCTCACGGTTTTCGCGCATCACCTCGTGTTTGTTGATTGTGCGGCTTATGCTCAGCAGCAGTTCGTCGGGTGTGAAGGGTTTGGAGATGTAGTCCGCCGCGCCGCGCTTCATCGCGTCGACGCTGTATTGTACAGTAGCGTAGGCTGTGGCGACGATGACCGAAGCGTGGAGGTTGCGCTCGCGCAGGGCTTCGAGTATGTCAAGTCCGTTGCCATCTGGTAGCATCATATCAGCAATGACCAGATCGTAGCGCCGTGCATCGATGCGCTTGATGGCTGCGGCGAAGGTCATGGCGGTATCTACGGAGTATCCCTCCGCCTCCAAAATCCGCCGTGTGGATTTCGCAAGCGACTCGTTGTCTTCTAAAATCAGTATTCTGGGCTGCATCTCAATGCTCCGCTTGTGTCGCCTAGATTATAGCATAATCAGTTGTATCTTCAAAATTGTCGTATTGGCGAGAATCCAAAAACTGCCCCGATTTTCTCTCTCGACAGTCAACAAATATCGTTGGCCAAATTGTCATGGTATGTTTTTTGCGCACTGCAATGAAGTTTGTGACATTATTTCAGGAGAGTGACATCATGGTGAACGCAGAGAAATCCGTAATCATCGATGCACAAGGCATCGAGCAGACCTTATCTATGTGCCGAGCTGCCGATCCCGCACATGTGCGCGAAGTTCTGTCGAAGGCGTTGGAGCTTAAGGGCTTGACTCGCGACGAAACGGCTGTACTTACTACCATTAACGATCCCGAATTGATGGCTGAGCTTTTTGCCGCTGCCCGGCGTGCCAAAGAAGCTATCTATGGCAGGAGACTGGTGCTCTTCGCGCCGCTCTACATCTCCAATCTCTGCACCAACGAGTGCCTCTATTGTGCCTTCCGTGCGCGCAACAAAAAAATTCACCGCCGCATCCTTACTCAGCCGGAAATTGCGCGCGAGGTCGAGATACTCGTCGACCAGGGACACAAGCGCGTCTTGCTCGTGGCGGGCGAATCCTATCCGCAGGAGGGCTTCGATTATATCCTCAAGGCCATCGAAACCGTCTACTCGGTCAAGCGCGGCAACAGTGGAGAGATCAGGCGCGTCAACGTAAACGTCGCGCCGCTGCCGGTCGAAGAATTTCGTCGACTCAAAGCAGTCGGCATTGGCACGTATCAGGTTTTTCAGGAAACGTATCACCGGCCAACCTACGCCGCGGTACACGTTGGCGGCAAGAAAAGCGATTACGATTGGCGCATTACTGCCGTCGATCGCGCGATGGAGGCTGGAATTGACGATGTCGGCATAGGTGTGTTGTTTGGTCTGGCCGACTGGCGATTCGAACTTTTGGCAATCATGCAGCACGCCGAGCATCTCGAAAAACATTACGGCGTCGGTCCGCACACAATTAGTGTGCCGCGACTCGAACCCGCCACCGGCTCCGATATCGCCGCGCATCCGCCGCAACCGGTCAGCGACCTCGATTTTCGCAAGCTCGTTGCGATACTGCGCCTCTCCGTGCCCTACACCGGCATCATCATGACAACACGCGAGACGCCCAATATTCGTCGCGAGACTTTTGCGCTTGGCGTATCGCAGATTTCCGCCGGCAGCCGCACAAATCCCGGCGGCTACTCGGCGAACGAAGAAGACGACGCCCAATTTTCGCTTGGAGACCACAGACCGATGGACGAAATCATCCGCGATGTCGCTTCGATGGGCTACGTGCCGTCGTTCTGTACCGCCTGCTATCGGCTGGGCCGAACCGGTGGCGACTTCATGGACCTCGCCAAACCCGGGGAGATCAAGCGCCATTGCGGGCCAAACGCGCTCTCGACCTTCACCGAATATCTAGCCGACTATGCCTCCGAAGAAACTCGCACCGTCGGTGACAAGGCGATTAAGAATTTTCTGGCTGACATGGAACCCGACATCCGGGCTAAATCCGAAAAGATGATCGCACGGGTTAGCGCCGGCGAGCGCGACGTGTTTTGTTAGAGGAAGGCCCAAAGTCTTATGCAGAAAATAAGCGAAATGCTCTCGCGCCGAAGGCGAGATAATGAGCGGGCCTTGTAGTAAATGCGTCTCCGTACTTGCCTGGGGAGGGAAGGATTATGGCTGAAAAGACACCCAA
>CAYSUZ010000023.1:0-9320 GCA_964434335.1 uncultured Planctomycetota bacterium
GAGTTCGGCATATTCGCTGTTGTTTGCTGATCTTGTGTGCCCCTCTTGGTAAAGATTGTAAATTTGTTCCAGCGTGTTGGTGTGCATGGCGTACACTACGCCCATATTCAAGTTGTGATGTGTCTTCGATGCACTCAATTGTTTGGGGGTTCCGCCACTTGGAGAAACAAGGGGGATATCGTTTTCGCCGAAATCGCGGATCGCTCGGAACAGCATCAGTGCCGCATTCAGATTCCTACGCTGTTCGCCGAGTGCCTGTCCTAAATATTTGAGTCGGCGCTCTTTTACATCGAGATGGATTGCCGCTATCTTTTGGTCAAGAGACGAGCCTTCATCTTCGAGATACTTGTTAATGCCCCGCAGTTTCATTGCCTGGTGGCGGATTCTTTCCTGTGTGTTGTTGAGATTCATGAACTCGTATCCCAACGCTTCGTATGCACGCGAGTTGTCCGGCGACTTGGCTATGGAATCCTGCCACATCAGCAAAGGCGAAGCGTATTGTTCGTTGCGTTTGCGTGTATTGACACCGTTGAGGACGATTATTGCAATTAGCGGCAGGACTATTGCCGGACGCAGGATTGCCAGATTGCATCGTTTGCATGCCGCCGTAATGGCTACCGAAATTGCCCAGCACAGACCGATTATCGAGAGGTATATACGACCCTCATCCATTACGTCGAGCAATTTCAATATGCTCGATGATGGCACAAGGCAAATAAAATACCAGAATATCCCCGCAGCAAACATCCGAGAACGCCGCATGATCCATAGCGTAAAAGCGAAAATAAGCGCCAGTCCCAGCAGGTAAGGCGTCAGGATATTGGCGGGCTGCGATGCCTCTTCTGGCGTCATGACAGACAAGGGCGAGTCGAAATTCAGATTCGTTGGAACCAGAAATTGTCCGAGATAGTCCATCATAACCGGGCCGGAGACCTGTGTGGCGAGATAGGCTGGGTCTAGAGTTTGCCCGTCTTTTGGCCGTGATGCTGGCGGCATTGACGCTGTAATGATTATGAAAAGCGCCGCTCCTGCGGCTACTGTGCCAAGATTTGCATAGTGATATTTCAATCGCTTGCGCATGTAGCCGCGCATCCCGCCGCTTAGCACCAACCCGTCCAGCAACAGTGCCAAAAACGGAAACACCACCGCAAGTTCTTTCGTTATCGCTGCCATGCCAAACAAACACCACGCCCCAAGCGTCAGCAGGTCGGCCTTTATCTGGAGGTTGCCTTTGTTTATGCTCAGCAAATACAACAACCAGAAAACCCAGCCCACAAACATCAGCCCAATTGCGATCTTGGCGTATGTTGCAGGTACGCTTGCGATTCCCAGCAACTTGTAAATCAGGTAAATTGTTGGCAGCAGCGCCAGTATCCACGAAACCGATTTCCTTTTTGTTTCGCCGTCCTCATCTGTATCACGTTCCTGCAGTTTGCGTGCTCTAAAAAATACCAGTAGTGCCGCCAGAATGAAAAACGCACACAGTGAATTCGAACGCCCCACAATATATGTTACGCCCTCCGTCGCTACCGCTGCCGTCGAAAACAGCAGTGCCGCCGAGAGTGCCGTGAAGTACGTCCACCACTTATCCTTGCCCGACTTATGCCAGCCCGTAATTTTTTTGACGAGGAAGAATACCATCACTGCGTTGAGGAAGTGCAGCGCGATGTTGACGATGTGGAATGACGTGGTGTCGGGTTCAAACGTAACGTCGTGTTTACTGGCATCCGATTCGGTTGTGTAGTGCAGCGCAAAAGTGGTTAGCAGTAGGCTGCGAGGCACGTTATACTGCACGATGGCTTGGATCCCCCTGGCGAAACCATCAACGCTGTCAGTCTCCAGGTATCTGATATGGTCGTTTTCAGTGATGAAATGATTGTCATCGAACAGGAACGCGCCATCAAGCGAGTTTTCATAACAAACCGTTACCGCCGCCGCGATTACTACAATCGCGATCATGTTTTTCAGGATATTTCTTCCCATCATGTTGCTCCGTTGGGAGTGATAACCGATACTGCGCTAAACTCGCGGCGCAGATGCTCGCATAAACGTTCCTGCGCGGCTTCGGCTTTGAGGCCGTTGATTACCTTAAGGTAATCGAATATGTTTACGCGTTTCTGAAGAAAACTCGCCAGCGATATCGCACGCGATTCCGCCGAATCAAAATGACGCAAAAATCCTCCCAGCATCTTGCGCTTTTTGCGCTCGAAGGCTGCTGCGTCAATTCCGCGCTTTGCCATTGCGCCCAGCCCTTTGAAAATCGCCTCGTTGAGCTTCTTTGGGTTATCGGTATCCCCGCCCATCATCGTGTAGGCAAAATTGTCCTCGGATGTATACGACGCACTGAATGTCGCGTCGATTAGGCCGCTTTCATATAATCCGTTGTACAGCTGGGAGGTCTTGCCTAGGATTGTGTCGATCAAAACTCCGGTCAGCGCCGAGCGGACGAAACGCTCCTCTGCTGTCAGGCCCGACACATCGTCCTTAAACCCCACCAAATACTTCGGGCGGCTTACCGCCATCTTCTCGGAAAAGGTTTTGCGATACGGCGCAGGTTTTTCCTCAGGCAGGATCGTTCGCGGCCGCTCCCCAGCGGCTGGCATATTCTTCGTTGCCGCGTCTACCGCCCGCAGCACCGCTTTTGGGTCGAGATCGCCCGCCGCCACGAAAATCATGTTGGCCGGATTGTAAAACGCCTCATGGCACATTTCCAGCGTCGCGCGGTCTGTGGCACGTACGCTCTCGACGCTGCCGCCGATATCGTCGCGTGCCGGATGTTTGGCGTACAGCGCTCGCATTAGCCCGAAGTACTCGCGCCAGCCCGCGCTGTCGTTGCTCATCATTATCTCCTGCGCGATAATGTCTTTCTCGCGCTCGACCTGGGCGTCGGTGAACGTCGGGCGGCTAAGCATCCCCAGCAACAGCCCCACGCAACTATCGAAATTTGTCGTCGTCGAGAAATAATACGACGTTTCAACAAATGAAGTCATCGCGTTGACGGACGCGCCCATTTCGCTGAATTTCTCCGTAACATCGTGTCCATCGATCTCGAACAGCCGGTGTTCTAGGAAGTGCGCCACGCCGCCGGGCATTGTGACGGGAGCCGTTTGCCCGGGCCGCACTATGACATTGTCGATGCTGCCGTAGTTTACCGCGACCGTCGCAAATTTCTTGCATAGCCCCTTGCTCGGCCACACGTAAACCGGCAGCCCGCACTTGGCGCGCGCGCAGTAAATGGTTTCCCTGAGAGTTTTGTCGGTAATCGTTTTCATTTTTTCGGACGCAATAAAAATATCGTATCGATTTTAGTTTTCTCCGCGACGGCTCTTACATCAGCAGCTTGCACCGCCTTGACCCGCGCGATCCAGTATGCCAAATCTGCCGCGCTGCCGTTGACGGCCTGCGCGTAGTGGAACGCAATCACCCCCGAGGGGGTGTCGGCAGTTCCTTCGAGCCGCGAGATGATGCGCTGCTTGGTCTTCGCGATCTCGTTTGTGGTAATTTTTCCGGCGGCAAGTTCGCGCAACTGTGCCCGCAGTATTTTCATAGCCTGTTCGTAAATTTTTGCTTCTATGCCCATGCTCGCCGTGATCAATCCGTGCGAGCCCTCCAGAAACGAATCTGCCTGATACGCCAGCCCCGCCTTTTCGCGTACGTGCTGGAATAGCCGCGAGTGCGAAAAACCACCCAAAATGCCGTTGAACACCATCGCTGCGCCGAATCGCTTCTCGCCTATCCGCGTGCCCGTCCGCAGCGCTACGCAAAGTTTTGCCTGCTCAATTTTTTGTTCTTCCGTTATTCGGCGTGGTCTGGATGGCGCTGCGATTTTTTCTATCGACTTGAGTCCCGGCCCCTGTTCCCGCTCAAATTGCAGATGCTGCCGCACCAACGCAACCACACGAGTCAGCGAAATATCGCCGACCACAAACACGTCCATCGGTGCGGTCCGCAAAAAATCGCGATAGAATCCGTACAGCCCTTCCGGTGTCAACGCCTCCAGCGCTGCCACATCGCCGTGTTCGTAAAACCGCAACCGTTCCTTGCGGCAGGTCTCTTCGAGCAACCGCCTTTGTGCGTATGCCATCTTGCTGTTGGTCAGCGAGAGTATGTCCGCCGCGAGGTTTGTTCGCTCGCGCTCGAATATTCGTGCATCGAATGCGCCGTTAGTTGCAAGTGGCCGCAGCAAAATATTTCGCAGAAAAGCGAAGCACTTTTTCGTTAAATCCGGTTTGCGCGGCAAGAAGGCCGGGTCTGGGATTTCAGCCTTCGCCGCCAGCACCTGCCGTCCGCCGACGCGCGATACACCGCAGCGAAATCCCGAGCCGTACATTTTTTCCAGTTCGTCGGCTATCATGCGAGAGTTGGGATATTTGAGACAGCCCCGCCCGAGCACCGCTCCCAGCAGTGCCGCGCTCGTCGCGTTCTCATCAAGTTCGCGCCCGAACCACACCTGCACCGAGATGCTCTTGAACATTTTTGTGCGGCGTACGTGTACGTTGATCCCGCTGATCGTAGCGCTTTTGAATTCTGTTTTTGTCGTTTTTTGCATGGCTATTTTCTGTGGAAACTTTTTTCGAGTTCGTCCAGTGTAAAACGCAGCGCGATGGGCCTGCCGTGTGGGCAGGAATATTTCTCGTGCATTCTTTCGCGCTGCTCCAGCAGATCCGCGATATTGCGTGTGCTTAGTGGCTCTCCCGCCTTGATCGCCGCGTGGCACGACGCGGTTTTGCGCAGTGCGGTGCGCATCTCCTCCATCTGTACGCTTGCGCCGCTTGCCGCAATCTCGTCGATCATATCGCGCACCAGTGCCGTGATGTCCGCGCCGACCAATGCCTCGGGCACAGCCCTTACCGCAAGGCTCTTGCCGCCGAACTCCTCGACTTCAAAGCCGACTTCGCCTAGCACGGCCATAATTTTTTTGCGTTCGACCCATTGCGACGCGCCCAATTCTACCGTCGGAGGGATCAGCATTCGCTGTCGTGCGTCCACGCCACCCGTATCACGCGCGAGGAGTTTTTCGTAAATAATTTTTTCGTGCAGCGCGTGCTGGTCGATTATTTCGAGTCCCTGTGGCGTCTCGACGACGATGTAGGAATTGTGAACCTGGAAAAATTCCGGCCCGCTTTCCGTAGCAAATGCCGCTGCGGGTTTTGCCGTAGGAGGTGCGTTTGTCGCCGGGGTCTCTTGGGTGTTGAGCGGTAGATGTGTTTGCTGGCGATGATGTGGGCGTTGCGAAAAGAAATCGCGTATCGCCTGCCGTGTGCCCTGCGTCCTGTTGTGACCGGAGCTAAAACGTGGCGCGCCCGGAGCCGGAAGATTTTGCGCTTCGGACTCGTTTGTTAATTTCTGTTCGCCGCCGCTTATTCGCGCGGCTTCGACACCGGCGAGTACATCCTTGAGCGTCGCCCGCACCTGCGCGTGCAGCCCCGAAGCGTCACGGAAGCGCACTTCGGTTTTGGTCGGGTGAACGTTTACGTCGATCTCGCGCGGGTCGATGTCAACAAATATGAAGACCACCGGCTGTCGTCCCGAGATGAGCAGTCCGTCGAAGGCGCTCTTTAGCGCGGCAAAGACCACGCGTTCGCGTATGGGCCGCGAGTTGAGGAACAAGAGTTGCTGTTTCGTGTTGCGCCGCGATACCGGCGGGGCTGCGACGTAGCCGGAGATGTGGATTTTGCTTGTGTGCGATTCTATCGGCAGCAGACTGTCGGCGATTTCGTCGCCGTAGAAGTGCCGCAACCGATCAAGCAGGGCTGTGTGCGAGTCGAGCAAAAACATGCGCTTGTCGTTGTGGATCAGTTCGAAGCGGATGTGGCAGTGCGCCAGCGCGATGTGTGTTACAATGCTGACTATGTGCGAGAGTTCGGTGGAATCAGTCTTGAGGAATTTCATCCGCACCGGCGTGTTAAAGAAAAGATTCCGCACGTATACGCTTGTCCCGCGCGGGCAGCCCTTTTCTCGCGCCTCACCCAATTTGCCGCCATCGCACGTTATCTCCCAGCCGCCAATTTCGTCTTGCGTGCGCGAGACGATACTCGCCTGCGAGATCGAGCCAATGCTGGGCAGAGCTTCGCCGCGAAACCCCATCGTAGTTATGTGGAACAGTTCGTCGGGATCGGTGAGCTTGCTGGTGGCGTGGCTGTGGAAGGCCAGCGCGATGTCTTCGCGGCCCATCCCTCCGCCATCATCGGTAACGCGGATGAGTTTTTTGCCGCCTTCTTTTAGCTCGATTGTGATCGACGTTGCCTCGGCGTCTATGGCGTTTTCGATGAGTTCTTTGACGACCGAAGCAGGTCGTTCGATTACTTCACCGGCAGCAATTTTGTTAACTACGTGCGCCGAGAGTTGTTTGATGCGAGCCACGGCTATTCGACCTCGATGCGCACAGGCGCAGCTTGCGCGGCGGCGATTTCGTAGGCCTTGACCAGCGGCACTCCGCCGTGTTGCAGCGAAACGATAATGAGCAATATGTTGGGGTCGGAGTAGGTTTCGATTTCGTATTGCGTTGGGAGCGCGTTGCCGCTTTTGTGGCAGCGGAATATCGCCAGCGGCCTATGCCCTCGGCTGAGCAGGCGCGATTTTGTTTCCATACACTCGATCATCTCGTTGGTCGGGTCGCAGCACTCGATTTCGAGACTGCGCATTATCTCGACGACCTCGACGGTCGTCTTGCTGCCCGCAAGCATTCCCGCCGCAATCTGTGGGCTGCTTTTGATGCAGTGCTGAATCATTTTGTAGAAGATAGAGCGTTCTATCGCGATGTGTTTTTCCGGTTGCATTTTTTGTCGTCATCGAGTGAGGAGAAGATGCCCTTGCTAATTTCGTCAATTTCCCGTGCGCTGAAAAGTTTGCCCTCTCCGGCGCCGGGGCACTCTGCGCAGAGCGCGTTCCACTCCGCTTCGCTGGCGATGTTCTCGGCCCAAAAAGGCCACGAGACGCATTGTCGCGGTCGAACCTTATAGATCGAACAGCCGCCTTTGAGCAGGCAGCAATCACCGTTGGGCTCTTCGCGCAGGCTGAATTTACGACCGACGCGGCGGAGGTGCTTTTGAGCGAAGGCGTCGAAACTCATTTTTAAATGTCGGGCAATTTTTTCGATCTCGGCCCGCGTCAGCCACACATACCCCGGCTCGCCAGAGCAACATGCGCCGCATTGCTTGCATTCGAATTTCAATCCGTCCGCATACCACTTTTGTTGCCCGTTGTCGCTGGAGTTGTCTTTCATGTTTGTTTCGGGATTGTGGATCCGTTCAGTCGTTGATGTCCTCGGCCTGTACCTGCTCAACGTCAACCTTATGGTCAGTGAGGTACTTTACCGCCTTGTCGATTTCGGCCTTTGGCCCACGGAGTTCGATCGCCATCAGGCAGCTTTTGTTGTTGATTGTCGCGGCGCGGATAACCGTAACCACGTCGAACATCTGCCCGACGTTGTAGACGACGGGGTCGGAAACCGATATTCGCGGAAATGCCAGATTAAATATCCGGGACTGCTCCTGTTCGCTCACTATCCAAACCTCCTGTAATTCGATAAATTACTCTATCACCCTGCAATATGAGTGTCAAGCCCCCTTCCTGTTGGCCTTGTTACTAACTAAAAGACGACACACTTTTGACGTCTCGTGCGGAGCCTTTCGATTGCCCGCCGCGCCTATTACTGATATAATACCCGATTCAACACTCGTCCCAAAACCATATAAGTGTGGATATGCCGACAAAAGAGATATACGTCAAGGGCGCGCGCGAGCACAATCTCAAAAACATCGACGTGCGCATCCCGCGCGACAAATTCATCGTCGTTACCGGCCTAAGCGGTTCGGGCAAATCCTCGTTGGCGTTTGATACCATTTACGCCGAGGGGCAGCGCCGCTACGTCGAGAGCCTTTCGTCCTACGCGCGTCAGTTCCTCGAGCAGATGCAGAAACCCGATGTTGAATACGTCGAGGGTCTGCCGCCGACTATCTCGATTGAACAGCGCGTCGGTGGCTCCAACCCGCGCTCCACCGTCGCCACGACCACCGAAATTTACGACTATCTGCGCCTGCTCTTTGCGCGTGCCGGCCAGCCCCATTGCTACAAGTGCGGTCGCGCCATCACCCAGCAAAGCCCGCAGCGCATTGTTGACGAAATTCTCGCCATACCCGAAGGCACGCGCATCATTATTCTGGCGCCCGTTGTCCGCGGCAAAAAAGGCGAACACCGCGAAATCATCACCCGCATGCGCCGGGAGGGTTTCATCCGCGCACGCATCAATGGCGAGATAATCGAGATCAAAGACCTGCCCAAACTCGACAAGCGCCGCAAGCACCGCATCGAGGCCGTGGTCGATCGTTTGGTCGTCAAACCCGAGATTAAAACACGCTTGCAGGATTCCGTCGAACTCGCTCTCAAAATCGGCGAGGGTATGGTCATCATTGCATCGCAGGACGAAAAAGACTGGCGCGATACGGTTTACAGCCGCCTCTACGCCTGTGTCGAGTGCGGCATTAGCATGGAAGAACTCGAACCGCGCATCTTCTCGTTCAACAGTCCCTACGGCGCGTGTCCCGAATGTTCCGGCCTCGGCACGACGTTCGAAATCGACGAAGAACTCATCGTGCCCGATCCGTCACTTTCGCTTAAGGACGGCGCGATTGCTGTGTGGCGCAGAGCTGGCAAACGCCTCAATATTTTTTATGCTCGAAAACTCCGCGAGTTTTGCGCAGCCTTAGGCGTCTCGCCGCGCACGCCTTACGAGGAAATTCCGCAAGAAATACGCTACACCCTTATGCACGGCACCGATGCTGAAAGCGAAGAGGCCACCGGCTATAAATTTGAAGGCGTGATGCCGAATCTCGCGCGGCGCTTCAAGGCCACGCAGAGCGAATTCGTCAAGAAGCGCATTCACGCTTGCATGAGCGAGCTGCCCTGCCCTGTTTGCAAGGGCGCGCGCATCAAGCCCTCGTCGCTGGCGGTAACCGTTGCCAACAAAAATGTCCAGCAGATCGTTGAGATGCCCGTGGACGAGGCACTGAAATTTTTCACCGGTATCAAACTCGGTAAAGAGAAAAGCGAGATCGCCCGTCCAATCGTCAAGGAAGTCCGCGAACGCCTTTCCTTCATGGCTTCCGTAGGGTTGGGCTACATTACGCTCGACCGGCGCAGCGGCACGCTTTCCGGCGGCGAGGCCCAGCGTATTCGCCTCGCCAAGCAGGTTGGCAGCGGACTCGTTGGTGTTTGCTATGTTCTCGACGAGCCAACCATCGGCCTGCACCAGCGCGACAACGCAAAACTACTCGACACTCTGCTGCGGCTCCGCGATCTCGGCAACACTGTCATTGTCG
>CAYSUZ010000024.1:0-9276 GCA_964434335.1 uncultured Planctomycetota bacterium
CTAGGTGCAGTTTCATCCCGAAGCCAACGCCGGCCCCTACGATACGGAGTATATTTTTGACACCTTCCTCAAAAAAATCCGCTAAAAGCGCAAAAATCGTGCTCCCGAAAAAGGTTTTGCTGCTCGGCAGCGGTGCGCTCAAGATCGGTCAGGCCGGAGAGTTCGATTATTCCGGCAGCCAGGCCATCAAAGCCCTCAACGAGGAAGGCGTAAAGACGATCCTGGTCAATCCCAACATCGCCACCATCCAGACCAGCAAAGGCATGGCGTGGCGCACGTATTTCCTGCCGGTGGAGGCTTCTTTCGTCACCGATGTAATCGCAAAAGAGCGGCCCGACGGCGTTTTGCTTTCTTTTGGCGGCCAGACCGCGCTGGATTGCGGCATGGAGCTGTACAAGCGCGGCGTCCTGAAAAAATACAACGTCAAAGTATTGGGCACGCCAATCAAAAGCATCATCAATACCGAAGACCGCTGGAAATTTGTCCAGGCGCTCAATCAGATCGACGTTAAAGTTCCGCAGAGCGAGGCCGTGACCACGATGAACGCCGCGATCAAGGCGGCGGAGCAAATCGGCTATCCGGTGATGGTGCGCGCTGCGTTTTCGCTCGGCGGCAAAGGCTCTGGCGTCGTCCGCGACGAAGACCAACTCCGCGAAATCGGCGCACAGGCTTTTTCCTCCAGCGAGCAAATCCTCATCGAAGAATATCTCGGCGGCTGGAAAGAGGTCGAGTACGAAGTCGTCCGCGATGCCTGCGACAACTGCATCGTCGTTTGCAACATGGAAAATTTCGATCCGCTCGGCATCCACACCGGCGAGAGCATCGTCGTCGCCCCCTCGCAGACGCTCAACAACCGCGAATACCACAAACTGCGCGAGATATCCATCCGCTCCGTGCGGCATCTGGGCGTCGTCGGTGAGTGCAACATTCAGTTTGCGCTTGACCCCAACAGCGAAGACTACCGTGTCATCGAAGTCAACGCCCGCCTCTCGCGTTCGAGCGCGCTGGCGAGCAAGGCCACCGGCTACCCGTTGGCGTTTGTGGCGTGCAAGCTGGCGCTGGGCTACAATCTGGTGGAACTTCGCAACTCCGTTACGCGCGCGACAACGGCGTGCTTCGAGCCTGCGCTTGATTACATCGTAGTGAAAATTCCGTGCTGGGATCTGAAAAAATTCAAAGGCGCGGTTCGCAAAATCGGCACAGAGATGAAAAGCGTCGGCGAGATCATGGCCATCGGTCGCAAATTTGAAGAGACGCTGCAAAAGGCCATCCGTATGCTCAACATCGGCCTCAACGGGCTTATCGACGAGGAAATCAACACCAAAAATCTCACGAAGGAACTCAAAAACCCAACCGACCAGCGCATCTTCTATTTGGCCGAAGCGCTGCGCCGCGGCTGGGAGACAAAAAAATTATACAAACTCACCGGAATCGATCCGTGGTTCCTGGAAAAACTGCGCTCCATCACAAAAACCGCTGACGAGATCAAGGGCACCCGACTTTCCGTGCTCGACAACGACCTGCTCGTCGAGGCCAAACAAAAAGGCTTCTCCGACGCGCAGATCGCCGCGCTCACGGGCGCGACCGAAGAAGACGTGCGCCAGACCCGACACATCCGCCAGATACATCCCGTCGTAAAGCAGATCGACACTATGGCCGCCGAGTTTCCTGCCAAGACCAACTATCTCTACACGACCTACAACGGCACACACGACGATATCGAGTTCGACGTCAGCGATGGCGTGGTTGTCCTCGGCAGCGGCGCGTATCGCATCGGCTCGTCGGTGGAGTTCGACTGGTGCTGCGTCAATGCTGTCCAGTCGCTCAAGCGCATGAAGTACAAAACTACGATGATAAATTACAATCCCGAAACCGTCAGCACCGATTACGACATCTGCGACAGGCTGTATTTTGACGAGCTTAATCTCGAAACAGTCGCCGAAATCTATCGCAAGGAGCGGCCGCTGGGGTTGTTGATTTCGATGGGTGGCCAGATACCCAACAATCTGGCGGTTAAACTCAGCGCGGCAGGGATGAATATACTCGGCACACGTGTTGAAAATATTGATCGTGCCGAAAACCGCGAAAAGTTCAGCAGCCTCTGCGACAAGTTGAATTTGGACCAACCGGATTGGCGCGAACTGACCAGCGCCACCGACGCCGCGAAATTTGCGCGCGAAATCGGCTACCCCGCACTGGTTCGGCCATCATACGTCCTTAGCGGCGCGGCAATGCGAGTCGCACACAACGAACACGAACTCAAACGCTTTCTCAAAGAAGCCGCCGACGTATCGCAGGATCATCCCGTCGTCATCAGCAAATTTATCCGCAACGCGCGCGAGATCGAAATCGACGCCGTAGCCCGCAACGGCAACCTGCTTGTCTGGGCACTGAGCGAGCATGTCGAAAACGCAGGCGTGCATTCCGGCGATGCGACGATGGTCATCCCGCCGCAGCGAACGTATCTGGAAACCATACGGCGCATCAAAAACGCCGCCAAGAGCATTGCCAAAGCCCTCCAAATCACCGGCCCGTTTAATATGCAATTCATCGCGCGCGATAACCGGATAAAAATTATCGAATGCAATCTGCGCTCGTCGCGCAGTTTCCCGTTTGTCTCCAAAATGTTCAAGGTCAACTTTATCGACATTGCCACGCGCGCAATTATGGGCAAACAGGTCAGGCGCATCGATCGATCCGTGTTTGAACTCGACTACGTTGGCGTCAAGTCGCCGCAGTTTTCCTTCCCGCGCATCAAGGGCGCCGACCCTGTGCTTTCGGTCGAGATGGCGAGTACCGGCGAAGTCGGCTGTCTGGGCGACAGCATCCACGAGGCATTCCTCAAGGCGATTCTTTCGGTAGGCTATCGTTATCCGGAGAAGGGCATTCTGCTGAGCATCGGCGGGCAGAAGGCGCGTTTCGAGATGGTCGAGGCGCTTAAAGAACTCTCCGCCATCGGCACGCCGATCTACGCCACCGAACACACAGCCAACTTTCTCAATAATCAGGGCGTCAAGGCTCGGATGGCCTACAAGGCGCACAACATCCACAAAAAAGACAACGTCCTCAATCTCATCACCGACGAAAAAGTCGATCTTGTTATTAACATTCCTTCCGAAGGCCACCGGATGATTAAGGACCAGTTCCAGATTCGCCGCAATGCCGCGGACTTCAACATTCCTCTGTTCACAAATGTCAAAACCGCCTCGCTGTTTATCACCGCGATTTCGCGCATCAAACGCGAAGACCTCACACCCAAAGCCTGGGAAGAATACTAGCGGGCGGCAGTGCTAACCAATCTTGCGAGCAAATTTTGTGCAAAAAAAGCCCTCCCGCTGGGGGAGGGCTTTTGTCTTTGTTGGTTATTGTGATGCTACTTTTTGCACGAACGCTTGCAGCCACCTTTTTTGGCAGGTTTCTTTTTCGCCTTGCCTGCGACTCTTGCCTTCGTATAGTTCAGCAGTCCGCCAGTGAGCATGATGTCGATCGAGCGATCCGTCAGCGGATGCTTGACCTTGATCTCGGCCTTGCTTGAGAGATTGCGCATCGTCAGTGTATCGGACTCGCGCAGACCCTTGCGGACGTTTTCGATTCGCAGTTTGTCGCCGAATTTAATCTTGTCGTAATCCTTGTTGTTAGCCAGTGTCAGCGGCAGGATGCCAAAATTAATCAGATTCGCCAGATGGATACGCGCGAAGGACTTCACGATCACCGCCTTGACGCCCAGATACATCGGCGCAAGCGCGGCATGTTCGCGGGACGAGCCTTGCCCGTAGTTCGAGCCGCCGATAATGAAGCCGCCGCCGATTTCCTTGGCGCGCTTCGGGAATTCAGGATCGACCTGCTCGAAAACATGCTCCGAAATCGCGGGCACGTTGGAGCGCAGCGGCAGTATTTTTGCGCCCGCTGGCATGATGTCGTCGGTGGTAACGTCGTCCTTGAGTTTAATCAGAACCTGACCCTCCAGCGCATCCGGTATCTTTTTGAATTCCGGCAGCGCGGCGATATTCGGGCCGCGTCGGATTTGCGTTTTCGCGGCTGATTTTTTCGGCGCGATAACCATCGAATCGTCGATGAGGAACTTGGTCGGCATCGGAATCTTCGGCGCGGTCTTGCCCATCTTGCGCGGGTCAGTAATCTTGCCGGTAAGCGCCGCTGCCACTGCCGTCTCGACGCTGCACAGATAAGCGCCTGCGCTTTTGGTGCCACAGCGACCGTGGAAGTTGCGATTGAAAGTCCGCAGTGTTACGCCTTCGGATGGCGGCGAGAATCCCATGCCGATGCAGGGGCCGCAGGCGTTTTCGAGGATGCGCGCGCCGCTGGCGATGATGTCGGCAAGTGCGCCGTTTTTGGCCATCATCACTTCGACCTGGCGCGATCCCGGCGAGATCGCCAGGCTTAGTCCGGTGCTGATGGTTTTGCCTTTCAGCATCCGAGCTGCGACCATCAGGTCGTTGTATGATGAGTTTGTGCAGGAGCCGATAGCGACCTGATCGACGGGTGTTCCGGCGAGTTCCTTGACCGTTTTGACGTTGCCCGGGCTGTGCGGGCAGGCGATCAGCGGAACTATTTTGCCGAGGTCGAGTTCAATAACTTCGTCATACGCTGCACCCGCGTCGGCTTTGATTTCCTTCCAATCTTTGAGGCGTCCCTGCGCGACGAAGAATTTTTTGGTTACCGCGTCGGAGGGGAATACGCTTGTCGTTGCGCCGAGTTCGGCGCCCATGTTGGTTATTGTTGCGCGTTCCGGTACGCTTAGCGTGCGCAGGCCCGGCCCGGCGTATTCGTATATTTTGCCTACGCCGCCCTTGACTCCGAATTGCCGGAGCAGTTCGAGGATGACATCTTTGGCCGTTACCCACGGTTTGAGTTTGCCGGTCAGGTTTACTTTGACGACCTTCGGGGTTGGCAGATAGAACGGCCCGCCGCCCATTGCGACCGCGACATCGATGCCGCCCGCGCCTATGGCGATCATGCCTGCGCCGCCGCCGGTGGGGGTGTGGCTGTCGCTGCCCAGCATCGTTTTGCCCGGGCTGCTGAAGCGTTCCAGGTTGACCTGGTGACAAATCCCGTTGCCGGGACGCGAGAAATAAATCCCGTATTTTGCCGCTACGTCTTGCAGGTAGCGGTGGTCGTCGGGATTTTGGAAGCCGCTTTGCAGAGTGTTGTGGTCAACATAACTGACCGACAAATCGGTCTTGATCTTGTCCAGACCCATCGCTTCAAATTGCAGATAGGCCATCGTACCCGTTGCGTCCTGTGTCAGCGTTTGGTCGATTCTGATTCCGATTTCTTTGCCGGGTTCCATCTCGCCCTCGACAAGATGCTGCTCCAGAATCTTCTGCACCAGATTGAGCTTCATGACGTCCACTCCTGAAAATGTTATTTACAGAAAAAGGGATATTTCAAGCTGGTTATCCTACACATGCGATTTGGGCCGTTCAAGTTTTTTCGCGAAAATCCGTTTTTAGTGCAAATTGACTCCGTACTTTTCGCAGAGATTTTCGTAGAGAGTCTGGTCGGAGAAAGCTCTTGTGCTCAGTTTTTCGGGATCGAGTTCCAGCGAAATATGTCGCGCTTGCCCATACTTATCACGATTCGCGCGCAGCAAAAAACGGACGCGTTCCAGGTCGGCGACGATTTTTTCCCTAAGCGAATTGTCGCCCATCTCGTTCATCAATTTGGCGCGCATCACATGCAGCACGGGCTTGTTGGGGTAGGTCGCAACCGCCTTGTCCCACATCTCAAGCGCTTTTTCAGATTCGTGTATCTTCTCGAATAGCTGTGCGGCGCGTGAATATTGCGCGAAGTCGGCCAAATTTAGCGAGATCGCTTTTTGCGTTATATTGAGAGCCATTTTCTCGCGACCAAAAGCCGCCAGCATGTCCGCCGTAGCGGAGAGCGTCTTGGTGTCGGTCGATTTCTCAAGCACTGTGCGGTATTGGTTCTTTAGATCGGTAAGAGTCATCGGGCGGCGGTTCCTGCCCTCGGCAAACGCCAGAAATTTTTCTGTGTCGGCGAGCATCGTTCTTTCCTGAATCGAATTGCTCACTGGCCCGTAGTAATAGACCGCGATGAGTGCGATTGCCAGCATGCCCAACACGGCTTGCGCGATAGGGGACAGCGGCTTGTTAACAAACGGCCTTTGGCCATTCGGTTTCAGCAGCGCCAGAGCGCAGCCCAGCGCGACCCACATCGCCTGATTCGTCGCGTAAGAATTAATTCCCATATCGAACAGACTGTGCAGGAAAAACCCCGCTGCCCCAACTGCCGCGCCAAAGCCCAGCAGTCGCAGGAAATTCGCGGAGACTTTTCCGCAGCACACCGGCAACGCCAGTGCCAGGAAGATTGCAATCCAAGCGAATTGCTTTACCATCGTCATAGTAATTGCCGCTGATTTTCCCGCGCCCAATCCTTCAATCGCGCCGGTTGCAGTTATTGTTGCGTAGAGGAAAACAGAAGTAATGGCTGCTATTGCGAAGATCACCGCCACGGGTATTCTCTGGCTGGATGCCGGAGCGCGGGCAGCTTCATCGTTGCCGCGCCGCGCGCGCGCGAATACTTTTATGAAAAACACAATCCATATCGCCGCGAAAGCCAGCCCGCCGAGCGCACCAAGCTCAGCAAACATCTGGATGATGCTGTTGTGAGCCGCGCCCACTTCGCCTGCTTCGGGCGTTTTGTGGTGGTTGTAGGCCCAGCGGAAGTTATCCAATCCGACGCCGGTTACCGGGTTTTCTCGAATTATGCCCGAGGCGCTTTGCCAGTATCCAAAGCGAAATTGCACCGATTTGTTTGCCGCGATTTTTGGCGCGAGAACGATTGCTGCTACGACAAGGACTAACGCAATTGCCGACAACACAGTGGCGCGTGTTTGCGGAGATTTTTTCGTAAACCGTACTGCCAATGCCACGCCGAAGATTAGGATCTCCGCGCCGAAAACGGCCACGCCTGCCAGAGAGCCGGATTGCCAAAGGCATAACAGCGTCGCGCCGATTGCCGCGACTAATATTGCGCCGACGCAGATTTTATTTGCCAGCCTCGCCGCTTCGCGGATTACCGCCAGCAGCCACATCCCCAGCGCGGGCAACCCGATTAACAGAAACGTTGCGAACAAGTTGGCCGTTACGAAAATCGCGTAAGGCTCGTCGCCGTTGATGCGCTCCATAAACAATTCCCGTTCGATCGAGGACGTGAACTTTGCCGCTTCGCCTCCGGCTGAGGCGCGCATCAATTCGAAACCGCCATGTTGTTGGTATATTCCGTGGGTTGCGGCGGTGGCGACCGATGCGAGAAGTGCGGCAAGAAAGAGCGCGGCCGTTTTTTTGTTTTCCGAGAGATTTATTATGAGGAAAAGCAGTAGTGCGTTTGTCAGCCAGATTAGGACTGTCTGTACGGCGTGCCCGCGGTTGAGTGCGAATAGCGGAGAGAGCGCGATGCTGATAGCGAACAGGCTAGCGGGGATGCCGATGCCGCAGCGCCGCACAACAAATCGGCGCATCAGGATCGAATCCAGCAGCCACATCGAAGCCGCCGCCAGAGCAGGAACCTGAATAATTGCTGTGATCCAGAAAGCGTTTGCCTCGCCGTAGGTGGCGGAGCGGAGTGCTATCGCGACGACGACCAGCAGACACGCGAGAAAATGAAATACGCGCAGGGGGGCTTGTGCATACTTGCTCAAAATCGCTCCTATTTCTGCGTCTTGTCCTTGTTGCCGTTCTTTTTCGCTGCCGCTTTCTCCAGCAGCACGATCACCGATATTATTCCGACAGTCTGCGCCACCAGCACTGCCGCAATCGTCAGGCCCGCGAATCTTGTCCCATGCGATCTGTACAGCAGAATTGCCGGCAGCGCCGTGCATAGCGTGGCCAAGCATACTGTAAGCAGCGAACCTCTTGTGGTCATGCCGAGTTTGAGCAGCCGGTGTGAAAAATGGCAAGTGTCGCCGGTGTAGATCGGACGCTTCTCCCTGATTCTTATCAGGATCACCGAAATTGTATCAAAGAGCGGCACGGCAAACAGCAGGATCGGCACAAGCACGACGTAGTAGCGGTTAAGGTTGCCGGAGGGCAGGCCGAATTCGGAATCGAAAAACGAAAACACAATCGTTATCATTGCCAGCGTATAGCCGATGAACAGCGAGCCGCCATCACCCATGAAAATTCGGGCGGGGGGGAAGTTGTATTTGAGAAAACCCAGCAGAGCCGCAATAAAAACCAGAAGAAACGCCGCGACGAAGAGTTGCCCCGTTTGCAACGCCACGATCATGAGTATCGTTGATATCACGCCTGCCACCGACGCGCACAAGCCGTCCATGTTGTCGAGCAGGTTGAATACGTGCGTAATCCCAACGATCCACAATATGGTAATGATGCTGCTAATCATATCATCGCCGATAAAGACCGTTACGCGGATTCCCGCGACGACCAAAAACACCGCAACCGCGACGGTTCCGGCAAGTTTGCGCCACGGCGGTAGAGGTTTGATATCATCGCGGATGCCGATAAGCATCATAATCAGCCCGCCCAGAATCATGAAGCCAAGCATGTGGGCCGAGGCCAGGATACCCGGCAGATGTTGCGCCAGCGAAAGCGGCAGCCACTCCGGGCATTGACTGTTTTCGCCTGTTGCCTCTGGCGCAAATGCCAGCCACGCAAAAAGCAAAACAATCCCCAGCGGAATGAACGTGGACAAGCATATCGCGATCCCGCCGCCCAGAGGAACCGGGTCTTTGTGGAGTTTGTTTGCGCTTGGTTTGTTGACCAGACCCTTGCGCAGGGCCGCACCGCGCGCCAGCCGCGTCAGCAGCAACGACAGGTAAAACGTGAATGTGAACAGGGCGATACCCGCAAAAATAATGTGTTTCACCGGTCTGTTTTCCTTTTTAGAAACGGCGTTTGAGCCGTGATTTCTTCATTCATTGCGATTATCGCGGCCTCGCTTGCTGCCTGCCATTTGGCCTCGCCAAATTTCTCGGCGTAGGGCTTTTGCGAATAGGCAAACGATATTGCGCGCGAGGAATTAATTATTGCGCCGAGGCCGTCATCGTTAAAGAAGGGCTTCAAATCAGCCGCGCCCGCGCCCTGTGCGCCGTAGCCGGGCACGAGTATATAGCAGTGCGGTATCTGGCGGCGAATTTTCTCTCCGGCCTGCGCAAAAGTGCCACCGGCAACCACGCCTAGCAGACTGTAATCGCTCTCGCCGACATGATCGCGGGCGATGGCGTCAAGTTTTTGCGCGACCTTCATATAAACCATCTCGCCTTCGACGACGAGG